>CAYFKX010000088.1:0-5465 GCA_964343545.1 uncultured Bifidobacteriaceae bacterium
GGGTTGCCCTGGTAGCACGGGTCGAACACGGCCTCACCGCCGATATTCGGCAGGCCAAGGCAGTTGCCGTACCCGCTAATGCCAGCCACTACCCCGCCAACAATGCGTGGGGTGTCGGGGTGCGTGGCCGCACCGAACCGGAGTGAGTCCATGACTGCCAATGGCCGCGCGCCCATCGCGAGGATGTCGCGCACGATGCCACCGACGCCAGTGGCCGCGCCTTGATACGGCTCGATGAACGACGGGTGGTTGTGTGACTCGACTTTGAACGTCACCGCCCAGCCGTCGCCGATGTCAACCACACCCGCGTTCTCACCGATGCCGACGAGCAGTGCGTCGGTCTTCGGCTGCTTGGAACCAAACTGTCGCAAGTGCACTTTGCTCGACTTGTACGAACAGTGCTCGCTCCACATGACGCTGTACATCGCGAGCTCAGCACTCGTCGGCCGACGCCCCAGAATGTCGCGGATTCGCGCGTACTCATCGGCCTTCAGACCCAATTCCGCCCAGGGCTGCACGACACTGGGCTCGTCCGCCGCTGCCTGCACGGTGTCAACTGTGCGCGCGCTCATGCGTGGCTGCCCGCAGTGAGCGTGCGTGCCTTCAAGGAGGTCACGACGGATGTGAAGAAGGTGAGGCCGTCCGCAGTCGGTCCGGTCAGCGGGTCGATGGCGTGCTCCGGGTGCGGCATGATGCCGACAACCGTGCGCGCCTCATTCGTAATCCCAGCGATGTCACGGTAGGAGCCATTCGGGTTGCCGATGTAGCGAGCGACCACCCGCTCTTGAGACTCCAGCATGTCGAGGGTGCGCTCGTCGGCGACGTAGCCGCCTTCGCCGTTCTTCACCGGGATGACGATCTCTTGACCGGTCTCGAAATCCAATGTCCAAGCGGTGCGCCCGCTCTCAATCCGAACGCGCTGGTCGCGGCAGATGAAGTGCAGGTGGTTGTTGCGGATCAGCGCACCAGGCAGTAACCCGGACTCGCACAGGATTTGGAAGCCGTTACAGATGCCGAGCACCGGCAGGCCGTCACGTGCTGCATCGATGACCTTCGCCATCATCGGCGAGAAGCGCGCAATCGCGCCACACCGCAGGTAGTCACCGTAGGAAAATCCCCCGGGCAGGACCACGGCATCAACTGACTGCAGGTCGGTGTCGGCGTGCCAGAGGCGCACTGCTTCAGCCTCGGCGAAACGCACTGCGCGCGCGGCGTCGGAGTCGTCCAGGGAACCGGGGAATGTGATGACGCCGATGCGGATGCTCACGACTGCGACTCCACCTCGAAGCGGTAGTCCTCGATGACTGGGTTGGCGAGCAGTTCCCCAGCAAGTTTGGTCAGCAGCGTCTCGCGTTGCGCATCGAGTGTTCCGTCGAGTTCAATCACGAACTGCTTGCCTTGACGCACATCAGTCACACCGGCGAGTCCGAGCCGGGTGAGTGCGCCTTTGACTGCACTCCCCTGCGGATCCAGGATTTCCGGCTTGAGCATGACAGTCACAATGATTCGCGCCACGACACCAGCCTACTGAGGCGACCGCTCACAAGCGCAGCCAGCGACGGTCCCAGCCACGGCATCGCGACCCGCCTGCGACCAGCCTCGATTGCGCGCTCCAGTTGTGCGACGTCAGTCCAGTGACTGCCCAGTGAGTCGGGTGTAGACCTCGAGATAGCGCGCACGGGTGCGCTCCACCACATCAGCAGGAAGCGCCGGCGGCTGCGCTCCTGAGTGACGGTCCCAACCACTCGCTGGTGATGTGAGCCAGTCGCGCAGGTATTGCTTGTCGAATGAGGGTTGCGGTCCACCCGGGCTCCAGCCGTCGGCCGGCCAGTATCGCGACGAGTCAGGCGTCAGCACTTCATCACCAAGCACCACCGTGCCGGCTGAATTTCTGCCGAACTCAAACTTCGTGTCCGCGAGCAAGATGCCCCGTTCCGCGGCAATGTCACTGGCCGCGGAATAGACGCGCAAAGTGAGGTCGCGTAACCGGTGTGCGTCAGCCTGGCCAACGAGATCACTTGCGGCGTCGAAGTCGATGTTCTCGTCGTGTGCGCCCATCTCGGCTTTCGTGGCTGGCGTAAAGATTGGCTCTGGCAACTGGGAACCTTGTTGCAGCCCGGCCGGCAAAGCTACGCCGCACACCTGCTGCGTCTGCTGGTACTCCGCCCACCCAGAACCGTCGAGGTATCCGCGAGCCACGCACTCGATGGGAAACATGGTCAACGGCTGGCAGACGATGGCTCGCCCGACAACTGCTGCTGGGACATCCAGGCTCACCACATGGTTGGGCACGATGTGTTCGAGTCGTTCAAACCACCACAGTGACAGTGCCGTGAGTACCCGGCCCTTGTCGGGGATTGGCGTTGGCAAGATGAAGTCATAGGCAGAGATACGGTCGCTGGCGACCATGAGCAAGTTGCCCTCCGGCGTGTGCCACAGGTCGCGGACTTTGCCTGAGTGCAGATGCGTAAACCCGTCAGGCAGCTCGTAGTCGAAGACCGTCACTGCATGCTCACAGGATGGATGCGGGCACGTAACCCACAGCATGCGGATGGCGAGCGCACACCTCATTAACCCGAGCCACCACGCGCTCAACCTGAGTGTGTGCGGCACCGGCAAAACTCAGTGGCTGCGCGATGAGCGCGGAAAGCTGCTCCTGTCCCAGTGGTAAGCGCGGATCCGCTGCGAGGTCGCTGATGAGCGAGTTCTCGAACTCCCCCGCCCGACGCCGAGCCACCGCCGACAGCGAGTGCTCCTTGATGATTGCGTGGGCCTCTTCGCGACCAAGGCCTGCTTTGACTGAGGCCATCAGGATCTTCGTCGTCGCCAGGAACGGCAGGTTTGATGCCAATTCCGCCGCGATTGCCTCGGGATATGCACCAACCTCGGCAAGCACAGTCAGGAACGTCTCGAAAAGTCCGTCAATGGCGAAGAAAGCATCGGGCAGTACCACCCGACGCACGACCGAGCATGAAACATCGCCTTCGTTCCATTGGCTGCCGCTGAGTTCGTTCGCCATGGTGACGTGCCCACGCAGGATCGCGGCAAGGCCGCAGACTCGCTCACATGAACGCGCGTTCATCTTGTGCGGCATCGCGCTACTGCCTACTTGACCATCCGCGAAGCCCTCCGTGAGCAGTTCCTGCCCAGCCATCAATCTCATGGTTGTCGCCAATGACGACGGTGCGGCTGCAGCAAGCGAAAGTGCGCTCACCACATCAAAGTCCAATGACCGGGGATACACCTGACCAACGCTGTTCAGCACTGTCTGGAAGCCAAGGTACGACGAGACCTGCGCCTCAAAGTCCCGCAGCACCTGCTCATCGTCACCGAGCAGATCCAGCATGTCCTGTGACGTGCCGACTGGTCCTTTGATGCCTCGCAACGGATACCTTGCGATGAGGTCTTCAATGCGGTCGTAGGCGATGAGCATCTCCTCCGCCGCCGTGGCGAATCGCTTGCCCAAGGTCGTGACTTGTGCCGGCACATTGTGTGAGCGCGCGGTCAGCGCGACATCAGTGTGTTCATGCGCGAGGCGAGCGAGTGCGGCCAAGGTGGACACAATGCGGTCACGCACGATGACCATCGAGTCTCGGACCTGACACTGCTCAACGTTCTCGGTCAGATCGCGCGACGTCATCCCCAGATGCACGTACTCGTGACCGGCGAGTGCATTGAACTCCTCGATACGAGCCTTGACGTCGTGGCGGGTAACGCGCTCACGGGCCGCGATGCTGGCCATATCGATGTTCTCCAGCACTGCCTCATAATCGGTGATTGCCGATTCGGCAATGGCGACCCCGAGGTCGCGCTGGGCGCGCATGACGGCGAGCCACAGCATTCGCTCGGCGCGAATCTTGTGCTCTGGTGACCACACCGCGCGCATTGCCGCACTGGCGTAGCGGGCGGCGAGGACATTCGGCGGTACCGCAAGACCGACCTGAGTCGGCGGGCTCTGCTGGCTGTCAGCGACCGTCACGAGCTAAGTCTGCCGTATCAACGCCCACTGGCCGTGCTGGCACTCAGCGCGATGTCGTGACGGACGTGACTGCCATCGAAGTGCAGGTCATCAACCCTTGCGTAGGCCCGGGTGCGCGCCGTTTCGAGATTGTCACCAGTACCCACCACCGACAGCACGCGGCCGCCGGCGGTCACCAGCGAGCCGTCAGGACCTCGCGCGGTTCCCGCCTGCAATACCCAGCTGTCGACCGCCTCGTGAAAGTCGCCGAAGACAGCATCACCAGTACGTGGGCTCTCGGGGTAGCCCGCGGCCGCCATCACCACGACCACGGCGCTGCCTGCTCGCCAGCGCAGCGGTGGAAGTGGTTGAAGAGCGCCGGTGGCAGTGGCGAGCAGCAACTCATACAGCGGCGACTCCAGTAGTGCGAGCACGGCCTGAGTCTCAGGATCGCCAAAGCGCGCGTTGAACTCAACCACACGGATTCCGTGGCTGGTGAGAGCCAAGCCTGCGTACAACAGTCCGACAAATGGTGTTCCCCGACCGCGCAATTCATCAATCAACGGTTTCGCAACCGTCTCGGTGACTACGTCGACGAAGTCATCGGGTAGCCATCGCAGCGGTGCGTACGCGCCCATACCGCCAGTGTTTGGGCCTTCGTCATTGTCGTAGGCACGCTTGAAGTCTGCTGCAGGAATCAGTGCTCGCACGTGGGTGCCATCGCATAGAAAAAACAACGACACTTCCGGGCCGTCGAGGTACTCCTCGATGACAACTGCACCTGATGTGGCGAACACGGAGGTGGCATGGGCTTCAGCGACAGCGCGGTCGAGTGTGACCACCACACCTTTACCAGCCGCGAGCCCGTCCTCCTTCACAACGAACGGGATGCCCGGTCGGGTGAGCACATCAAGTGCACGGTGCATCGACTCAATGTCGTGGCATACGTGGGCCGCCGCAGTCGGAACGCCGGCGTCACTCATGACCTCTTTGGCGAACGCCTTGCTGCCTTCAATCCGCGCAGCTGCAGCATCTGGACCGAAGCAGGGGATACCGCTGGCACGAACGGCATCGGCAACTGCATGCATCAGTGGCACTTCCGGACCAATGACAACGAGGTCAGCACCTACCTCGTGCGCTAGCGCCGCGGTGGCGGCCGCGTCAGTGACGTCGAGGGCGTGTAACTGCGCGGCTACGTTCCCGATTCCTGGATTGCCGGGAGCGGCGTGCACCACGACATCGTCGCGGGAACTCACCAGCGAGCGTGCCAATGCGTGCTCACGACCGCCGGCGCCAACGAGTAGGACAGTGGGCATGACTGCTACCGCGTGCGCCCAGTTGCGCGGTTGATTGCTTCTTGCTCCTCCGGGGATACTTGTTCGCTACTGCCGGCAGTCACTGGTTTCATGTAGGTGCGGGTGCCACTTCGGCCGTGGATGCTGGTGATGAGTAGGCCGTCGCCATTGTCGTCAAGCAACGCGGTAGAGAAGGACATCCGCCCACCCAT
>CAYFKX010000089.1:0-5453 GCA_964343545.1 uncultured Bifidobacteriaceae bacterium
GGCTGACAGTGCATAGCGCTGCCTGCGGGTGTCGGGGCGGCATCGGGTCACAGGAACGACTGGCAGCGCAGTCCGGAGCCGGCGCGACAACTTCGAGACCCCAAGCCAGTCCTGCAGTTCCTGCCACCGGCGGTCGGACGCGCACAGAGGGGTGTGCGCGCCCGACCACGACCACCAGGGGTGAGCAGCTGGCCTGGTCAGCGCACCGCATCTTGGAACTTGGCGATGAGGTCGGCCGAGATGCGGCCACGCTCGCTGACCGAGATTCCTTGGCTACGCGCCCACTCGCGTACCTGCGCAGGGTTCTGACTACCCCGCTTGATCGTCCGCGACTTCGCTTGTGTACGTGTCGTGGCGCTGCGAGTGGCTGCGCCTCGCGCAGTCGCGCCACGCGTTGCTGTTGCTCGAGTGGATGTTCCCCGTGTGGATGTGCCCCGCGAACTCGCAGCGCGGGTGGACTTGCTGCGACCAGCGCCTTGTGAGCGGCCGGCCCCTGCTGAGGTGCGCGTGCCCTTCGTCGCTGCTCCGCGCGAGCCAGCGGCAACAACAACCCGGCCGTTGCGGTGGCTGGACGGCTTGGCTGCGATACCCCGAGTGCCGCTTACTCGGCGCGCGGACTTGATGTAGCGCGCGAGCATCTGGCGCATCGCGAGTGCGTTGCGCTTGGACAAGTCGATCTCGAAACTTGCGCCATCGAGTGCGAACTCGACCGTCTCATCGGCCGGGCTGCCATCGATGTCATCGAGCAGCAGAATCTGCACGGTGCTGGACATGTGACTCCTTCGTCAGCCCTGCGTCGGCGTCTCGGTGATCGCCGTCCGCCGCAAGGCTCGCCCGCGAGTGTTCTGCGCTGCGCTGCAGGGGAGCACGAATTACGGCAAAACCACCCACATGTGCGGTGGCCTGATGACCCGACTGGGCTAGTCACCGCGACCATCGAGCGCAGCGGCGTCTTAGCCCGTTCTCATACGCATGAGGCAGGATTGCCGACCATGCGAGTCCTCGTGGTCGATGACGACCCGGCTATCCGCCGCTCGCTTGAGCGCGCGCTCACCTTCGATGGCCACCAAGTCGTGTGCGTCGAGAACGGTGCCAGCGCCATCACCGAGGCGATCAAGCCCGATGCCTTCGATGTCGTCGTGCTCGACCTCGGGCTTCCCGACATCGACGGCCTGGACGTGACCCGCACCCTGCGCGTCGCTGGGCTGGATCTGGCCATCCTGGTTTTGACCGCCCGCGGCGCAGTCGGTGACCGAGTTGCTGGCCTGGACGCCGGTGCTGACGACTACCTCGCAAAGCCGTTCGACCTGCGCGAACTGTCGGCGCGCATCCGGGCACTGTCGCGGCGTTCGCAACGAGCCGATGCTGGCAACGGCATGGAGGTGCTGCGTTGTGCGGACCTCACTCTGGAGCCAGAGGCATACCGCTGCCGCCGGGGCGAGCGGGACATCATGCTCACCCGCACCGAGTTCTCGTTGCTGGAAGTGCTGCTGCGCAACACCGGCATCGTCGTCACTCGCGACCGTCTGCTGGACCGGGTATGGGGCTGGGACGGCGACACCATGTCCAACTCCCTCGATGTCTACATCGGCTACCTGCGCAAGAAGTTGGAGGCCGACGGAGAGTCCCGCCTGCTGCACACAGTGCGCGGCGTCGGATACGTGGTCCGCGAGCAGCCATGACGCTGCGCCGCAAGCTTGCCCTCGCCAGCGCCCTCGCGGTGCTCCTCACCTCACTGGCGGCGACGGCATTGGTTTATTTCACGGTGAGCCAGATGCAGGTCTCGCAGATCGACCGGCAACTTGTGCTGCGTCTGCAAGCATCGGACCCGCGGACATTGGAGCGCGAACTTCGCCGCAGTGCCGAGGCCACGAGTTTCAGCATCGGCGACAGCCCTGCGTACTTGTTCGACGCAATCGTGCAGGGCCGGCGTATCCCCGACGCCGGCGTGACGTCGATTGTCACCGCGGCGCAGCCGCAGCGGCCTGATGCCATCGTGGTCAGCACTGTGGATGTGGACTCCACCTTGGTGCACCACGTCCGACTCGCTCAAGTCAGGCTTCCTTCGGGTTCCCTCGTACGCGTAATGCGCAGCATCGACGACATCAACACCATCGTGCGTGACATCGGACTTGCGGTTGCCCTCATCGGCACCGGCTTCGCCATCATCTCCGCGGTTGCCATCGCGTTGCTCGTAGCGCGCGGACTGCGACCACTGCAGGCTCTGGCCACTAAAGCCAGTGAGGCGGGCAAGTCCGGAGACTTCCGCCCGCTGCTTGCTGAATCTGAGCGCGCGGGCTCCGACGAGGTCGCCGAGCTGTCGCACTCGCTCGGATTCATGGCGGGCAATGTCATCGACTCACGCGAGCGCCAGCGGCGGCTGGTGGACGACGCTGCACATGAGCTACGCACCCCGCTCACGAGCCTGCGCACAAATCTGCAGCTACTGCAGCAAAGCCAGCAGCAGGGGCGGCCGTTGAGTGACGAGGTCATGCGCTCGGCCCTGGAGGACTGCCTTGCCGAGAGCAGCGAGTTGGCTGACCTGACCGAGGAACTGGTCGCACTGGCAGCAACCGGCGGCGAGCACGGCACCAGCTGGGCCACCGAACGAGTTGATGTGAACCAACTCGTCGCTGATGTGGTGTTCCGCGCTAGCCGACGCAGCGGTCGCGATATCGAGTTCCGTGCCGCCGACAGCGAGGCGTTGGTGGACGCCATCCGTCCGCGACTGGAGCGGGCCGTCGCCAACATCGTGGGCAATGCGACCAAGTTCGCACCGCAAGGGCCGTTGCGCGCGACCGTGACCGCCGATGCCGCCGACGTGAGTGTGGTGATGGAAGACGCTGGCCCGGGTATCGCCCCCGAAGACAGGCAGCTGGCGACCGCGCGCTTCTGGCGGGCGGCCGCAACCCGCGGGCTGCCCGGCTCAGGGCTCGGGCTAGCCATCGTGGCCGATGTCGCGCAGGAAACCGGCGGTCGGGTTGAGATCGGCCACAGCCACGAACTCGGTGGTGCGCGTATCGCTCTGGAACTGCCACGGGCGGCAGCCAGTGGCGCGGGCAACGTCGGCAGTTCCACAGATTCCGTCGCTGGCGCAGCGGCATCGCCTTCTGTGGACTCTTGAGAACCTCGCGCGCAGTTCTCAGGCAACATTCATGCTCGTCATACATCCTGCTCACCTGGCAAGGACATTGTTCGTAGCAGCCGCCCTCAACCCCAGGGCAGCACGAGCCGACTGTCATAAGGAGACGACATGAAGACTCGAGTCAGCACGAAGACGATTGCGATGGGCACGGCCGCTGGCCTTCTCATCGCAGGGCTGGCCGCTATCGGCATCCCTGCCATCGCCGCGAACAACGGTCACAAGGTCGTTGCCACGAAGTCAGTAGGCAAGGCCAAGACCACCAAGGTCAAGGCGAAGAACGGTGTTGCCTCCAGCAGCACCACCCCGACCGTCCCGCCAGTGCTTCCGCCGGTGGGCGATGGAGACGGCGACGGCGACTTCGGTCACCGTGGCATGGGTCCGGACGGCATGGGTCCGGACGGCGACCGCGCTCAGGTGCTCAAGGACACCCTCGCAGAGTTGGTGACCAAGGGCACGATCACTCAAGAGCAGTCCGACGCGATCATCGCGGCTCTTGAGGCCAAGCGCACCGCTGCCGACAACGCCCGCGCGGAACTGCGGGCCAAGGCCGATGCCATCATCGCTGAAGTCCTCGGCATCACTGTCGAGGAGTTCAAGACAAAGATGCAGAACCACACGCTCACCCCGCCAACGGCTGAGCAGATGCAAGAAATCAGAACCAAGCTCGACGCGCTCCGCACCTCACTGGGTCTGCCGGCTGAACCCCTAGGCGGCCCGGGCATGGGTGGTCACCACCACGGTGGCAAGCGCGGCCATGGTGGTCCCGGGATGGGCTTCGGCCCGATGCCGGGGACTCAGAGCGGCTCCGGCGCCTGATTCGGTAATCCTCGGGAACCGCGCAACCCCCGTGCGCGTCTGAGGGTTACCGAGCATGACGGCCGATCCGTCGCTCACCGAGCGGTCGGTGGACTGTGGGTCTTCCCCCACCTACAGTCCGCCGGCCGCTCACCCATGTTGGCAGCAGGTGTGCGCGTTGACGAGGTGCTACTGCGCAAGCTGCCCGTCAGCGTTGACGATTACTCCGGCTCGACCAGCGGAAACAAGATGGTCTCGCGAATGCCGATTGCGGCAACTGTTGGCGCCTGCTCACGCTTAGCCAGCGTCAACAATCTCATGTCGCGGATCGCGATTGTGGCCTGGGCGATCGGTTATTCGGGCTTGACCAGCGGAAACAAGATGGTCTCGCGAATGCCGACGCCGGTCAGCGCCATGAGCACCCGGTCGATGCCAATGCCGATGCCGCCGGTGGGGGGCATGCCGTATTCCAGAGCGCGCAAGAAGTCCTCGTCCAGGCGCATGGCCTCGACATCACCACGGTCCGCCAACTTGCCCTGCGCCATGAGTCGTTCGCGCTGGATGACTGGGTCGCTCAACTCGCTGTAGCCGGTCGCAGTCTCGGCGCCGTCGATATAGAGGTCCCACTTCTCCACCACGCCAGCGATGCTGCGGTGGTCGCGCACCAGCGGCGATGTGTCGACGGGGAAGTCCGCGACGAAAGTCGGGCCGGTGAAATGCTCGAGCACATGGTGCTCGAAGAGTTCCTCCACAAACTTGCCTGGCACCCAGGTCGGCTCCGGCTCGATGTCGACCTTGGCGCACAGTTCCTGCAGCCGCGACATCGGCGTGCTCGGGGTGATCTGCTCCCCGATGGCTTCGGACAGCGAGCCATAGACCGACACCCAGCCCCAGTCACCGGACAGATCGCGCAGCGAGCCGTCGAAGTGCTCGAACTGCAGTGAGCCGTGAACAGCCATGCACGCCTCTTGAATGACCTCACGAGTCAGAGTCGCCATGTCGCGGTAGTCCGCGTAGGTCTGGTACGCCTCGAGCATGACGAACTCGGGACTGTGCGTGGAGTCCGCGCCCTCATTGCGGAAATTGCGGTTGATCTCGAAGACTCGCTCGAAGCCGCCGACCACGCAGCGCTTGAGGAACAGTTCGGGGGCGATGCGTAGGAACAGGTTCAAGTCGTAGGCGTTCATGTGTGTGATGAACGGCCGGGCAGTGGCACCGCCGTGCTGGGTCTGCAGCATCGGCGTCTCGACCTCGGTGTAGCCGCGCGCAGCAAACGACGCGCGAATCGCGGCGACCGCCTGCGGGCGCATCCGCGACATTCGCGCCGCATCGGGACGCATGATCATGTCGACATAGCGCTGACGCACGCGGGTCTGCTCGTTCAGTGGCTTGTGCGCGACCGGAAGCGGCCGCAGTGCCTTCGCCGCCATGTGCCATTGCGCCGCCATGACCGACAACTCGCCGCGCTTGGAAGTGATGACCTCTCCGACCACGCACACGGTGTCGCCGATGT
>CAYFKX010000090.1:0-4255 GCA_964343545.1 uncultured Bifidobacteriaceae bacterium
CTCACGCTGGAAAGGGACGAACTCCTCGGCCAACCACACTGCACCCGGCGGCAACCCCTGCTGCATCAGGGCCGCTGCTGCCGCGATGTCGGCCACGACGTGCACTCCCCTGCCGTCGTAACCTCCGCGACTTGGTTTCAGCACGAATGGCCATCCCACCTGCACCGCGAAGGACTCACATTCGTCCACCGACGTCACGACCGCCCATCGCGGCTGCGGTTTCTGCAAGTCCTGCAGCCGCTGACGCAGCACCGCCTTGTCGCGTGCGATGTGCAATGCCTCACCTGAGGGATGCACCCGCACCCCGCTAGCGGCTAACGCAGTGAGCCACGTGCCTTCGACATGCTCATGCTCCACAGTCAGCGCGTCTGCGCCGGCAGCGACCTGCGCCAAGGATTCCGGCGAGATCGGGGACAGCATCACATCGGGGATGACCGCTGCTGCGCAGTCGCTAGCCGAGTCGGCGAGTACCCGCAGTTGGATGCCCAACGCGACCGCGGGTGGCTGCATCATGCGCGCGAGTTGGCCGGCTCCGACCACCGCGACGGTGGGAGTCCCGATGGGTAGGGCTGACACGGGTGAGCATTGTGGTGCATGGCGACAGCCGCAGTAGCGTTGACGCCATGGGTCCACAGTCGCTGTCGACGCGCATGCGCGCTCTGGCGACCGAGGCGAGCAAGTTTGGAACTGTGGGAATCGCGGCGTTCGCCATCGACATGGGACTGTTCAACGTGCTGCGCTTCCTCTGGCAGGAGTCGCCCTTGACCGAGAAGCCGCTGACTGCACGCGCCATCTCCGCTGTCGCTGCGACGACTTTTGCCTACTTCGGCAACCGACTATGGACCTGGCGCCATGCCGCGAGTGCCTCCATCGGCCGGGAGTATGCGGCCTTCTTCCTCATCAATGGGGCCGCACTGGTGCTCGGATTCGCCTGCCTCGGCTTTAGCAACTACGTCCTGGGCTTGCACTCGCCGTGGGCGGACAACACGGCCAACGTCATCAGCATCGTGGCTGGAACAGGCTTGCGGTTCTGGGCATATAGACGGTACGTCTTCACCGGAACGGGTCCGCCCACCGTGCCACGACGTTCCCGCTCAGACCAATGAGCAGCACCGACGTCACAACGCACAGAGCTCAACGGCAGTGGTGGCGCGACGCTGTGGTCTACCAGATCTATCCACGCTCGTTCCACGATTCCAACAACGACGGCGAGGGCGACCTGGCTGGGGTGACTGGGCACATCGACTACATCAAGGAACTTGGCGTTGATGCCATCTGGTTGAACCCCTGCTACCGCTCGCCGATGCGTGACGGCGGCTACGACGTCGCCGACTATCGCGATATCGACCCACGGTTCGGCACTTTGGCAGATTTCGATGCGCTGGTAGGCGCCTGTCACGAGCGCGGAGTCAAGGTCATCATGGACCTAGTCCCCAATCACTGCTCAAGTGAGCATCCGTGGTTCCAGCAGGCACTCGCGACAGCGCCGGGAAGTGATGCCTGGGCGCGGTTCCACTGCGTTCCCGGCCGCGGTTCCGTCGGTGAGCAGCCGCCCAATGACTGGCAGTCCGTGTTCTCCGGATCAGCCTGGTCGCAGATTCTCGACGCCGATGGCCGCGCCACCGGCTACTGGTACTTACACCTGTTCGACTCGACGCAACCGGACCTGAACTGGGAGCACCCGCAGGTACGCGCGGAGTTCGAGGACATCATCCGGTTCTGGTTCGACCGTGGTGTGGACGGCCTGCGCATCGATGTGGCCACTGGGATGATCAAGGCGCCCGGCTATCCCGAGCCCGATGGCAGTTGGCCGCATCCGCACTGGGACCAGGACGGTGTGCACGAGATCTACCGCGCCTGGCGCGCTGTCTGCAACGAGTACGACGATCGGGTCCTCATCGCTGAGGCCATCCTTGGATTCCCTGACCGGTTGGCGCGCTATATCCGCGCCGACGAGTTGCACATGGCCTTCAACTTCAGCCAACTGCAGTGCCCATGGGACGCGCGGGCCTTCCGCGACGCGATCGAGTGGCCGCTTCGCCACAATGACGCAGTCGGTGCACCCACGACTTGGCTACTGGAGAACCATGACATCGCGCGGGCGGTGTCCCGCTACTCCGGTGCTGCCGCTCGTGTCCACGATCCACAAAGCCCGACGATCCTGGACCACGTCCCCATCAGAGAACTTGACGCCGAGCAACTTGCACGCGGCACCGCGAGGGCGCGGGCAGCGTTGCTCATGACTCTCGCGCTACCCGGCTCGTTCTACTTGTACGCAGGGGGCGAACTGGGTCTGCCCGAGGTGCTCGACATCGCACCGCACCGGCGGGATGACCCCGTCTGGCACCGCAGTGGTGGCGAGATCACTGGACGCGATGGTTGCCGAGTACCGCTGCCGTGGACCACCGACGGCCTCACCTACGGCTTCAACACAGGACACCAGCCATGGCTGCCACAACCGTCAGGCTGGGGTGACTACAGCGTCGCAGCGCAGTCCAATGATGCGCAGTCGTTCCTCGCTTTCACTCGGGCAGCCATCGCCTTGCGCCATCGGCTCGGACCGGCCACCGACATCCGCTGGCATGACCCATCGACTCAGGATGCGTCATCGGATGGCGACGCTGTCGGTAGTCACAGCGAGCCGTCAGTGCTTGACTTCACCAGGTCAAGCACCGATGCCACAGCAGTGCGCATCATCACCAACTTCGGCAGTGACGCGATTGAGTTGCCGCGCGGTGAGCAGTTGCTGAGAAGTGATCTGGCGAAGCATGAGCAATCGGGCACGGGCACTTCGTCGGTGCTGCCGCCGGACGCGTGTGTCTGGCTGGTAGCCGACACACAGCCGTCCAACCGCTGAGCGCACTTGATCCCACGTGAGCGGACATACCGCTGAGCGCACTTGATCCCACGTGAGCGGACGTGGTGTGAGCATTGGCGTGGTCGGCCGAGTCCTCGGACTCAAGCACCACTCATGCTGGCCGCACATGCACGACATCGCCGGCGGTGATGGTGTGCACGCGTTCACCGTCGTCCACGAGCAGGCAGCCGTCGTCATCCACGTCCACTGCACGGCCCAGCAACGTGCCCGTCGCTAACTCAACTCGCACTAACGCACCGAGGGTTGCGCAACTGCGGCGGTATTCCGCGAGGACTTGTGAAGCGTGGCCCTCAAGCAGCAAGTCGATGCGGGTACGCAACCCGCTCAAGAGCGGGTCCACCAGCGCGTGCGCGTCGATCGTGACTCCTGCCAGTGACAATGATGTGGCTTGGTCGGTCGGGAGTTGCTCAATGGTCATCGTCACGTTGATGCCGATGCCGATGATGACCGCAGTGTCCACGGCCCGGCAGAGCACACCCGCAACCTTCTTGCCATCGCTGTCCACCAACACGTCGTTTGGCCATTTCAGTGAGGCCGCAACCCCGCAGTGGTTGACCACCGACGCCGCTGCCAGACCGGCTGCCAACGGAACCAACTCCGGATGCTGCGCTGGCATCGGCACGAGAGCAGACAACGCCAACCCGGAACCGGCAGGAGAATCCCACGCGCGGCCACGGCGACCGTGCCCTGCGGTCTGGTCGGTGGTCGCGAGCACCAGCCCTACGGCAGCCCCCTGCTCGACGCGTGCGCGCAGTTCATCGTTGGTCGACCCAACCTGCGGTAGCAGTTCAACGCGCCAGCGCCAGTGCGCAGGCGCAGAGTTCTCGGTACTCACGGCGATAAAGTACGCAGCGCCGGCGTCGCGTGAGCCCGCAACGCCCAGAACCGCTGAGGATGCATATGACCGCCACCGGCCCGTACACCCCGTCGACTGCGGGGGCGCTGGACGACCTCCACCAACGCCGGATTGATGCCGGCGAGGAGGGGCACCCCGAGCGGGTCGCCAAGCAGCACGCCAAAGGCAAGCAGACTGCCCGCGAGCGCATCAACGCCCTGCTCGACGAAGGGTCCTTCGTCGAGGTTGATGAGTTCGCCCGTCACCGCTCCACCCAGTTCGGGATGGAGGCCAATCGCCCGTACGGCGACGCCGTCGTCACCGGCTACGGCACGGTTGCGGGGCGGCGAGTCTGCGTGTTCGCGCACGACTTCAGCGTGTTCGGCGGCAGTCTCGGCGAAGTCTTCGGCGAGAAGATCTGCAAGATCATGGACCTCGCAGTCAAGATTGGCTGCCCGCTAATTGGCATCAACGACTCCGGTGGCGCGCGCATCCAAGAAGGGGTCGTCTCACTCGGCCTCTACGGCGAGATTTTCAAGCGC
>CAYFKX010000090.1:4265-5377 GCA_964343545.1 uncultured Bifidobacteriaceae bacterium
CGCGCTCACCGACTTCGTCGTGATGGTTGCCCAGACCTCGCACATGTTCATCACTGGGCCAGAGGTCATCAAGGCGGTGACCGGCGAGGAAGTCGGATTCGAGGAACTCGGCGGCGCACATACGCACACCACTCGCTCGGGCAGCGCGCACTACGAGGCCGCAGACGAGGACGACGCCATCGACTACGTCCGGGCGCTGCTGTCGTTCCTGCCCGACAACAACATGGACGACCCGCCGCACTTCGGCGGCGAGGCGGACTTGGAAGTGACCGCCGAAGATGTCGAGCTGGACACGCTCGTCCCAGACTCGCCGAACCAGCCATATGACATGCACCGCGTCATCGAGCATGTGCTCGACGACGGCGATTTCCTCGAGGTGCAGCCGAACTGGGCGCCGAACATCATCATCGGCTTCGGCCGAGTCGAGGGCTACTCGGTAGGAATCGTCGCGAACCAGCCAATGCAGTACGCGGGCACGCTCGACATTGATGCATCCGAGAAGGCCGCGCGATTCGTGCGTACCTGCGATGCATTCAGCATCCCGGTCCTCACCTTCGTCGACGTGCCAGGCTTCCTGCCGGGGACCGACCAGGAATTCGGCGGCATCATCCGACGCGGCGCGAAGCTGCTGTACGCGTATGCCGAGGCGACTGTGCCGCTGGTCACTGTCATCACCCGCAAGGCCTACGGCGGCGCGTATGACGTGATGGGCTCCAAGCACCTCGGGGCCGACATGAACTTTGCCTGGCCCACGGCGCAGATTGCGGTGATGGGCGCGCAGGGCGCGGTCAACATTTTGTACCGCAAGGAACTCGCCGCGGCAGCAGACCCGGTCGCAGCGCGAGCCGAACTGCAGGCCGAGTATGACCGCACCCTTGCTAACCCATATCTGGCAGCCGAGCGCGGATTCGTCGACCGGGTCATCGCACCGCATGAGACCCGCGGGCAGATCATCCGCGCATTGCGTCTGCTGCGCGGCAAACGTGCAGCCTTGCCGCCGAAGAAGCACGGGAATATTCCGCTGTGAGCGGCGCGCACGCAATCACGCCAGACCCGCATGTGCGGGTACTGCGCGGGCAGCCGACTCCTGAGCAACTTGCCGCAGTTGTTGC
>CAYFKX010000091.1:0-5376 GCA_964343545.1 uncultured Bifidobacteriaceae bacterium
GCATTACCCAGCACGGCTGCTCGCACTGGAGCGTCTAACCCTGACATCGGTCGAAGAGCTGGGTCCCAATGAGGGTTCGGGATGAAACGAGCATCGAACACCATGTCTGCGTCCATCGGCAGACCAAACTTGAATCCGAACGATTGGACGGTGACCAACACAGCCGTGTCACGATGATCCCCGAATGCGTCGATCATGCGCTCACGAAGTTGGTGGGGTGAGAGTGTCCCAGTGTCGATGATCGCGTCGGCCGCTGAACGCAGGTCAGCGATACGCAGACGTTCCGCGGCAACCCCGTCAAGAATGGTCCCGTCACCTTGCAGCGGGTGTGGACGACGGGAATACTCGAAACGTCGCACGAGTACGTCATCCGGTGCATCCAAGAACACCACTTGCACCTCGACACCGTCCTGGCGCAGCGCGTCCAGCGATGTCGCCAGAGCGTCGAAGAAGACCCCGCCGCGGATGTCAGCGACGACCGCAATTCGCCGCGAGTCACTTGTCGTACTCACGTGAGCCACCGCATCACGGATCAACGCCGGCGGCAGGTTGTCGATGACGAACCAGTCGAGATCCTCTAGGGCGTAGGAGGCAGTCGAACGGCCGGCACCAGACATGCCGGTAACCACGACCACTTGGGTGTCGCCGGGAACAGAGACGCTCATGGCTGCGTAGTCTGCCCGTGACCTTCAGCGCCGTCTAGCGACTTGCGTACTGCCGCTGCCAATGCCGGACCGATTCCTGGTATCGCAGCGAGTTCGTCGTCGCTTGCCTCACTGAGCCGCTTCACGTCGCCGAACCTGTCCAACAACGCACGACGCTTCACCGGCCCAAGTCCGGGCACCGCGTCCAGCGCCGAGCTCAGCATGGCTTTGCTGCGACGTTTGCGGTGAAACCCAATCGCGGCACGGTGCGCTTCGTCGCGGATACGTTGCAGCAGGAAGAGCGCCTCGCTGCTGCGCGGCAAGATTAAGGGGTTGGGCTGGTCGGGAAGCCACACTTCTTCGAGGCGTTTTGCCAGGCCAATGACCGGTACCTGTGTCTTCATACCGGCAAGCGCTTGGGCGGCTGCGTGCACCTGCGGCGCGCCGCCGTCCACGATGATCAGATCAGGCATTCCGAGTCCTTCCGCCTGCTGCGCAAACCTGCGGGACAGGACCTCGTGCATTGCGGCGACGTCATCGGT
Source organism: uncultured Bifidobacteriaceae bacterium (assembly GCA_964343545.1). Taxonomy (GTDB): domain Bacteria; phylum Actinomycetota; class Actinomycetes; order S36-B12; family UBA5976; genus RFTO01. The sequence goes on from CAYFKX010000091.1 coordinate 1,187, forward strand.
GCCGTTCTGTCCGCGCACGATGTAGCTGCGGTAGTCGCGCTTCAGCGGCAGTGCGTCTTCGAACACGACGAGCGCTCCGACCACGTTCGTGCCGGAGGTGTTGCTGATGTCTACACATTCGATCCGATACGGAGCTTCTGGCAGGGACAACGCCTGCTGCAACTGACGCAGCGCCTCACTGCGAGCGGTCAGGTCATGACCGCGTTTGAGCGTCTGGGCAGTGAGCAGTCCAATCGCATTCTTGTGGGCGGTTTCCATGAAATCGCGTTTGGCTCCCCGTTGCGGCACTTTGATGCTGACCCTGCGGCCGGCGAGTTGCGCGAGCCACTGCTCTAAGGACTCCTGGCTGCTCGGGCGGTGCGTGACCAGCACGACCGGCGGAACGTTGTCGGTCAGCGACTCGTAGACATGTGCAATCAGTTTCTCGAGCAGTTCCTCTTCAGTGGTGTCCTCCGTCTGATCGGCCATGAATCCCCGTTGTCCACGGATACGACCGTCACGGATGTGAAAGAGCACCACGGCCGTCTGCACCGAGTCGGCTGCGGTCACAATGACATCAAAGTCACCACCGTCGGCGAATACCAGGGTGTTGCGCTCAGTGGCTTTGACTAGGGCGCCGAGGTCATCCCGCAGTCGTGCCGCGCGTTCGTAGTCTTGCTGGTCGGCTGCGGCGTCCATGTCCTTGCGCAGTTGTTCGATGAATCTCTGCGAGCCACCAGCCATGAACTCCACGAAGCGCTCGGCAACTTCACGATGCTGTGCGGGCGAGACACGACCGACACAAGGTGCGCAACAACGGTCAATGTAGCCAAGCAGACAGGGGCGACCGCTTCGTTGCGCATCCCGGAACACCCCGCTTGCACATGAGCGCACCGGGAACACCCGCAGCAAGAGATCCACGGTCTCCCGAATGGCCCACGCTTGCGGGTACGGGCCGAAGTAGCGGACGCCACGTTTGCGCTCTCCCCGCATGACCGTGGCGCGAGGAAACTCCTCACCCATGGTCACCGCAAGGTACGGATACGACTTGTCATCGCGATACTTGATGTTGAACCTTGGTGAGAACTCCTTGATCCAGGTGTACTCCAAGGACAGTGCCTCGGACTCCGATCCGACCACTACCCAGTCAACGCGCGCCGCGGTCTCCACCATGGCTCGAGTCCGTGGATGCAATGCGGCCGAGTTCTGGAAATATGACGACAAACGCGCGCGCAGCGAGCGTGCCTTACCGACATAGATGACACGATCACGGTCATCCCAGAACCGATAGACCCCCGGCTGCACAGGGATGGAACCGGGAGTAGGGCGGTAGGTCTGGGGATCAGCCATGGCCCGTCACCCCTGCGGCAGCAGATGCGCCAGGAACTCCCCGGTGAAGCTCCCCGTCGTCGAGGCGGTTGCGACGATGGCCTCAGGGGTCCCGGTCGCAATCACGAGCCCGCCGCCAGAGCCACCGAGGGGACCCATGTCGATAACCCAGTCGGCGGTCTTCACGACATCAAGATTGTGCTCAATGACGATGACCGTGTTGCCCTTATCGACCAGCCCGTGCAAAACCTCAAGCAATCGGCGCACATCTTCAAAGTGCAACCCAGTGGTCGGCTCGTCAAGCACATACACGGTTCTGCCGGTGGACCGCTTGTGCAACTCGCTCGCCAACTTCACTCGTTGCGCCTCGCCACCAGACAGCGTGGTCGCTGGCTGACCGAGTCTGACGTAGCCAAGGCCGACAGACATCAGCGTGGTCAAATGCCTGCTGATGGGCGGGATCGCCTCGAAGAAGGCGCTGGCCTCGTCGATGGGCATGTTGAGTACGTCTGAAATCGATGCGCCCTTGTAGTGGACTTCGAGGGTCTCACGGTTGTAGCGCGCCCCGCGACAGACTTCGCACGGAACGTAGACATCGGGTAGGAAGTTCATCTCGATTCGAATGGTGCCGTCGCCGGTGCACGCCTCACACCGACCGCCCTTGACATTGAACGAGAAACGTCCCTGCTGGTAGCCACGAATCTTGGCTTCAGTCGTCTCGGCGAACAGTTTGCGCACATGGTCAAACACGCCGGTGTAGGTGGCCGGATTGGATCGCGGTGTGCGCCCAATCGGACTCTGGTCGACGTGCACCACTTTGTCCAAGTGCTGCAGACCTTTGATTCGGCGGTGCCGCCCCGGCAGAGACCGGGCGCCGTTCAACTCACGTGCGAGAGCGGTGTAGGTGATGTCATTGACCAACGTTGACTTGCCAGAGCCACTGACCCCAGTGACCGCAATGAAACAGCCCAGCGGGAATTCCACGTCGACATCACGCAGGTTGTGCTCCCGCGCGCCTTCGACTCGAAGTAGTCGTTTGGCATCCCGAGGGCGCCGCTCCTGTGGCACGTCAATGCGACGCCGACCGCTGAGGTAGTCACCCGTAATGGACTTTTTGTTCTTCAACAGATTCGGGACATTTCCGGAGTGGACGATGTGGCCGCCGTGCTCTCCTGCCCCTGGACCGATGTCCACCACCCAGTCCGCTGTGCGGACGGTGTCTTCATCGTGCTCCACGACAATTAACGTGTTGCCTAAGTCGCGCAACTTCACCAGCGTCTCGATGAGGCGGTGGTTGTCGCGTTGGTGCAGCCCGATACTCGGCTCATCAAGCACATACAAGACGCCAACGAGACCGGCTCCGATCTGCGTCGCCAGCCGGATGCGTTGAGCTTCGCCGCCGGACAACGAACCTGAAGCTCGGTCCAGTGACAGGTAGTCCAAGCCGACATCCACGAGGAACTTCAGACGCTCGAATACCTCTTTGATTACCCGCTCGCCAATGAACTTCTCTTTGTCGGTCAACTGCAGGTCGGTGAAGAAGTCCAGTGCGGCGCCGATGGACAGTGATGACACATCGGCAATGCCGTGGCCGTGGATGGTTACCGCGCGCACCACCGGCTTCAGTCGCGTGCCCTCGCACTCAGGACAGGGAACTTCACGCATACACGCGCCGTAACGCTCTTTCGTACTCTCGTTGTCTGCCTCTTCATATCGACGAGCAACGAAAGGCAGGACGCCCTCGTAGGTTGCGGTGTACGAGCGGTGACGGCCGTACCGAGATTGGAAACGCACCTGAAGGGATTCGTCGCTGCCGTCGAGGATGACGGTGCGCACCTTGGCTGGCAGTTTCTTCCATGGGGTAGTCAGGTCGAAACCGAGCTGCTTGGCCACGCTGGTAAGCAAAGTGCTGAAGTACTCCGAACTCGCACTTCCGTGCCACGGGGCGATGGCACCTTCCGCGATGGACAGATCCGGATTCGGGATGACGAGTTCAGGATCGGCCTCCATGTGGACACCCAGACCAGAGCACTCCGGGCAGGCGCCGAACGGGGAGTTGAAGGAAAAGGAGCGCGGCTCAAGCACCTCAAACGACAGTTCACAGTCGTGGCAGGCCAGATGCTCACTGAAAACGCGCAGGCGGTGCGGGTCGCCTTCAGGTAGGTCGATGAATTCCAGATAAACCACGCCCGCGCCGACTCGCAGTGCCGTTTCTACGGAGTCTGTCAGGCGGACTCGGGAATCGGGTTTCACCGTCAGTCGGTCTACGACGACATCGATGCTGTGCTTTTCCTGCTTCTTCAACGTAGGCACCGCATCGATGGCGTGTACTTCGCCGTCCACCCGAACACGGGCAAACCCTTGGGACTGCAGCGAGCGGAGCAGGTCGACAAACTCCCCCTTGCGTTCTCTCACCACGGGCGCCAGAACGAGGAATCGACTGCCGGCAGGCAACTCCAGCACCTGGTCCACGATCGCCTGCGGGTTCTGACGCTCAATCACGATTCCACACTGCGGGCAGTGCGGCACGCCAATGCGTGCAAATAGCAGACGCAGGTAGTCGTAGATCTCAGTGATGGTGCCGACAGTTGAGCGGGGGTTGCGGCTCGTCGACTTTTGGTCAATAGACACCGCTGGCGAAAGACCTTCGATGAAGTCCACATCGGGCTTGTCCATCTGACCGAGGAACTGGCGGGCGTAGGCACTCAGTGACTCAACATAACGTCGCTGACCTTCCGCGAAGATGGTGTCGAAAGCCAGTGAGGACTTCCCTGAGCCCGAAAGCCCGGTGAACACAATCAAGGAGTCACGGGGCAACTCCAAACTGATGTCTTTGAGATTGTGCTCCCGGGCCCCTTTGACTACAAGGCGCTCAGTCATGA
>CAYFKX010000092.1:0-5352 GCA_964343545.1 uncultured Bifidobacteriaceae bacterium
CTTGGCGCCACCGATCCGGCAGCATGTGGTCAATGACATCGTCGACCGTCACTGCACCGAGTAAGTGCTCGTGCTCGTCGACGACTGGGATGGCAACGAGGTTGTAGGTCGCGAAGTAGCGGGTCACTCGGCTCAGCGGGGCAGCCGGGTCCAGCGGAGTCAAGTCATCGACAACGGCGGAGACCAGTGTGGCAGGTGGCTCGCGTAGTAGGCGTTGAATATGCGCCACGCCCAGGTACCGACCAGTAGGAGTCTCCATCGGCGGACGAACGACATAGACCTGCGCGGCCAGCGCGGGGGAGATGTCAGGGTTGCGCACCCGCGCCAGCGCCATGGCCACGGTGGCATCAGGGGGCAGGATCACCGGTTCGGTTGTCATCATGCCGCCAGCGGTGTACTCGCCGTAGTTCATCAAACGTCGCAGGTCGTCTGCTTCTTCTGGCTCCATCTGCGACAGCACCGCATTTGCCTGCTCTGGGGTCAGCTCACTGAGCAAGTCCGCAGCGTCATCGGGGTCCATTTCCTCGATGACATCGACCGCTCGATCGGCTTCGAGCGCGGTGACGACTTCAACCGCGTCGTCCTCAGGAAGCTCTTCGAGGACGTCGGCAAGTAACTCGTCTTCGAGGCTACGCACAACCTCCAACCGCCGCTTGGCAGGAAGATCGTGCAGCAACCTGGCGATATCAGCCGCGCGCAAGTCCGCGATCGCCGAGAGGAATCCCTCAGTCGACTGCTCTGCTGGGGTCAGTGCCAGCCCAGACACCTGCCGCCAGTCCAGCAGCAGCGTTTCACCCCGGCGGCGAAGTCCGCTGCCCGGTTTCTCGACGAAAACCTTTCCGATAGTCCAGTCAGTGGTGCGGTCAGGCTGCATCGCCATGTCGCGCAAGAAGACCCGCTGCCCTGAGCTGATGACCTGCGCTTCGCGGTCGAGTAGTTCGTTGACGAACAGCGTCTCACCTTGGCGCTGCGCGAAACGTCGCAAGTTCACGACGCCGGTGATGATGACCGCGCCCGAATCCATGCTTGTGACCTTGGTCATGGGGATGAACACTCGGTGCCGGGCAGCCACTTCGATGACCAAGCCGTGCACCCGCGGTTCGCGTACCCCGTCAAGGAGTTGGATGACCACATCGCGTACCCGCCCGACGGTGTCGCCGCTGGGATCCAGGGCGCGGGTGCCCACCAGCCGAGCGAGGAACACGCGCGGCGAACGGGGGGTGGACGCAGTCATAGGGGCAGGCTACCGCTGAGCGCGTAGCCTTCAGCGGTGCGACGAGAGCTGGCAAGGGCTGTGCGTGCCAATGATGCGCTGGTCTTGGCGGTGGCCCTGCTCGGCATTTGCACGACCGGCCCCATCATCGCGGAGAGTTCCGTCCCACCCTTGGCGCTGGCCGCATGGCGATGCCTGCTCGGCGCCCTCGTTTTAGCGGCCGTCGCCTCGATTCGCCACTGGGGGCAGTGGCGTCAACTGACGCGTTCGCAGTGGCGCGGAATGTTCGCCGCTGGCGTGTTCTTGGCTTTGCACTTCGCCACGTGGGTTCCGAGTATCAAACTCACCACCGTTGCGTCGTCTACTGCACTTGTTGCAACCCAGCCGGTGTGGGCGGCGTTGTTCGCGAAAGCACGTGGTCGCCAGATTTCCCGCAGCATGTGGTGTGGCATCGCGATCTCACTCAGCGGTGCGGTGTGGTTGGCTGGTGCTGACTTCGCAGTCGCATCCCCAAGGGCACTCCTCGGTGACGCGCTCGCGCTGCTCGGTGCGATTCTCGCGGCGGCTTATGTGACCGCTGGCGAGCAGGTCCGCGCCAGTGTCGGCACCAATGTCTACAGCGCCGTTGTCTACGGCATCGCTGCCTGCCTGCTCTTGGTCATCGCTGGGGCGACCAAGACAACGCTCAATGGCTGGGACGCCGACCAGTGGAGCAGCATCATCGCGCTGACGGTCTTCGGACAACTCATCGGTCACACGCTGATCAACCGAGTGCTGCTGACTACGTCGGCAACGGTGACCAGTACCGCCATCTTGTTTGAGATGCCCGGATCCACGCTCATCGCAGCGGTGTGGCTGCAACAGACTCCGCCAACGCAAGTGTGGCCAGCGCTGGCACTGGTGCTCGTGGGCCTGTATCTCGTGGTCCGGGCGCAGGCAACGTTGAACGCTCGACGGTAGGCGGGTTCAACGTCGGTTCTGCGCGGCTCGCGCTGGCGCTACCCGCATGTCCACGGCGCGCAGGCGGTCGCTCGTTCTACGAGCCTTGTGACCCTCTGCGACGTTGGCGAACCCGCGGCGAGCGCTCGCCAGAAGGTTGCGCGGTCCGTTCACCCTGCTCGCTGCCCGCGCGCCCCGCGGCACGGCTGCCCTGACCGTCACCAGAGGAGTTGCCCCCGGTGCGTTCAGCACCATTTCGGCTGCGGCCACCTCTGCCACCCCGCACACCATCGGTGACGCCACCGCCTCGCCTGCTGGCGTTACCAGTGGCTGCTGCGTCGCGCGGACCACGCCCGCCATCGCGGGAACGACCTTGTGGACTGCGACGGTCGTTGGACTCACGCGGTGCGCGAGGAGTTGCAGATGCAGGGATGAGTCGCCCAGTGGCATCTGCGGGGATGCCAAGCCCGGTGGCCACGTGCTCGCTGGAGGAGTATGTCTCGATTGGGTCGTTGAAGGGCAGGCCAAGCGTGCGGTTGATCATCTGCCAACGAGCGGTGTCGGGCCAGTCAACGAACGTCACAGCCACCCCGCTCGCGCCCGCGCGGCCGGTACGGCCAATGCGGTGCACAAACGCCTTGTCATCTTCGGGGCACTCATAGTTGATGACGTGAGACACGCCCTCGACATCGATACCGCGGGCAGCGACGTCGGTGGCGACGAGGATGAAGTCCGTCTTCTCGCGGAAAGAAGCCAGTGCCTTCTCGCGCGCACCCTGCCCAAGGTCACCGTGGATTGCTGCTGCAGGAAAGCCACGCTCAAGTAGTTCTTCACACACCCGGTCGGCCATGCGCTTGGTCCGACAAAACACCATTGCCCTAGTGCGCGTAGGCGACTGCATGATGCGGCCGAGTAACTCGGGTTTGTCTAGTGGGTGGGTGCGCCAGACGTGCTGTTCGATGGCGTCGACGACACTGCTCTCGGCGTCTCCAGCGGTGGCTCGAATGTGCACGGGTTGACTCATGTAGCGACGTGCCAACGAGATGATCTGCCCAGGCATCGTTGCACTGAAGAGCATGGTCTGCCGCACCGGTGGTGTCGCGGCAACAAGTCGCTCCACATCGGGCAGGAACCCCATGTCGAGCATTTCATCGGCTTCGTCGAGCACCAGGATGCGCACGTGCGATAGGTCGAGATGGCGCTGCCGATGCAGGTCGAGCAAGCGCCCTGGGGTGCCGACGACGACGTCGACCCCTTTCTGCAGTTGCTCGATCTGTGGCTCGTAGGCGCGACCGCCGTACAGGCAGATGACCCGGGCTTTGCGCTGAGTTCCAGCGGTTTCTAGGTCTTCTGCTACTTGCGTGGCGAGTTCTCGCGTGGGGACGACGACGAGCGCTTGCGGCTTGCCCTCAGCAGGTCCGCGAGCGCCGTGTTCGTCATCTCGGCCGGTGGTGATGCGCTGCAGGATTGGAATCGCGAAGCCAAGGGTCTTGCCGGTGCCGGTCTTCGCCTGCCCAATCAAGTCCGTGCCAGCGAGTGCTTGGGGCAAGGTCATCGCTTGAATCATGAACGCGGTGTGGATTCCGCGGTCGGCCAGTGCGGCGCAGATGTCCGGGTGGACGCCGAGTTCGGCGAAGGGTGTATTCGTGTCAGCCGTGCTGATGATGTGCTCCGATCAAGGTGACGTCAGGTGGCGAAGCCGACACGTCGGTCGGTTTGTGCGCCGAGCTCTACCGCTGCGATGCGGTCTCCCGGGACGATGACAGTGCGTCCGCGGTGGTCGGTCAGGGACAGGACCCCGCCGGCGAGTGCCGCGCTTATCTGCGCGGTCAACTCCTCTGTTGATGAATTGACGGTGAGCACGATTTCCTTGGTCGACTGTTGAACCGAGATTCGGACTTCAACGGAGACATCAGATCCGGATGCGGATTTCGCTTTCGAGCTCGCCATAGTGGCAAGGGTAGCCCTACCGCCCACGGCTGTGGCTCTAGCCATGGCGATGCGATGATGTACTGGCAGTGAGGAGGTAGACCGTGCGAGCATGGGTGAGCCCTGCAGGTGCGCTAAGTGACGTAGAGCGTGAGCGCTATTCCCGCCACACGGTCATGCCTGGCATCGGCGAGCTGGGCCAGCGTCGGCTGAAGGCAGCGCGGGTCTTGTGCGTCGGCGCGGGCGGGTTGGGCAGTCCGGCGCTGCTGTACCTCGCAGCAGCGGGGGTGGGGACCATTGGGATCGTGGATGACGATGTCGTTGCTGAGAGCAACTTGCAACGTCAAGTGCTCTATACGCAGGCAGACATTGGCCAGCCCAAGGTCGTCGCAGCCGCTGCGCATCTCCAAGCGCTGAATCCGCACATTGAGGTGGTACCGCATCCACATCGGCTGACGTCGTCAAACGTTGATGAACTCATTGCCAACTATGACGTCGTCATCGACGGCGCCGACAACTTCGAGACCCGTTATGTCGTCAACGATGCCTGTGTTCGTCGTGGCATTCCGGATGTCATGGGGTCGGTGCTGCAGTTCGACGGCCAGGTGTCTGTCTATTGGGCAGGCTCGGGACCGTGCTATCGATGTGTCTTTCCGCAAGCGCCGGGCAACGCCCCGTCCTGCGCAGACGCTGGGGTGTTCGGGGCGCTGTGCGGCACTGTGGGTGGCTGGCTTGCCACCGAGGCGATCAAGATCATCACTGGCCACGGCAATCCGCTGGTTGGCCGACTTGCCCTCTTTGACGCCGCCCGTCACGACGTGCGCTATTTGACAGTAACCGCTGACCCGCAGTGTGCGGCTTGTGCCGGCACCATCCGCCTGCCCGTCGAGCAGGATGCAATCGCGGTCACGTCGGCAGTTGCTGTGGCTCAGGCGCTACGCCTGCCGATGGGTCCATCGTTTCGACTCATCGACATCAGAGAAGATCACGAGCTGAACTACTACGCGATTGCTGGTGCCGAACACATCCCGCAAGCGGAGTTCTTGTTGCGCGCTCGGCAACGAGATTTCGCATTGGACACCGAGTTGGTGCTGTTCTGTCACGCAGGAGTGCGCTCAGCCAATGCGGTCGCCGAATTGCGCGAACTTGGGTATCAGCAGGTGAGCCACATCCCTGGCGGAGTGCTGGAGTGGATGGCTGAGGTCGACCGCACGGAGAACCCCTGACCCTCAGATGGCTCGACGGGCTCCGAGGTAGCGGAAGGCGAACCA
>CAYFKX010000093.1:0-2214 GCA_964343545.1 uncultured Bifidobacteriaceae bacterium
AGCTCGAAGGCGGTCGACGAATCTGCGAACAAGTTCGGGCTCTGGTGGAGTCTGGTATTCCGGTCATGGGTCATGTCGGCCTAACCCCGCAGTCGGTGCTTGCCCTAGGCGGCTACCGCGTGCAGGGCCGAGGTGCCGCGGGTGACCAACTGCTCCAGGACGCACTCGCGCTTCAAGATGCCGGAGCGTTCGCTGTTGTCTTGGAGGTCATCCCAGCCGAACTCGCCGAGCGGGTGACGAAAGAACTCGACATCCCGACGATTGGCATCGGCGCTGGCAACGGCACGGATGCGCAAGTGAATGTTTGGCAGGACCTCACCGGGCTGACTCCAGGTACCCCTCCCAAGTTCGTGAAGAAGTACGCAGACCTTCGCACCACCATCACCGACGCAGCCCGCGCTTGGTGTGACGATGTCGTCAAGCGCACCTACCCAGCCGACGAGAACACATATTCCTGAGTAGTTGACAGCCTGACCGCGCGAGGGACGATTCCCGCAGCCAAGGCAAGTCGACTATCTGTGACTGATAGAACTGCGCTGTGAATGTGTTGCCGGATCGAACTCCGTTCCGCGAATCCCGCGACTTCCGGTTGCTCTTCACTAGCGGCCTTATCACGTACCTCGGCTCGATGATGACGTACGTCGCATTGCCATTCCAAATCAAGGAACTCACCGGGTCCTATGTCGCAGTTGGAATCCTTGGCGTTGTCGACATGGTTCCGCTCATCTTTTTCGGACTGTGGGGTGGTGCACTCGCTGACCGGATGGACCGTCGCACGATGGTTCTGGTGACCGAAATCGGAGCCACGCTCAGCGCACTGCTACTCCTGCTGAACGCGCTATCGCGCTCCCCGAGCGTGTGGCTGGTCTACGCCGCAGCATTCCTGTTCACCTGTTGTAGCGGACTGCAGCGACCGAGCCTCGAAGGACTGCTGCCGCGAGTCGTACGTCACGAACAGCTTCCTGCGGCGAGCGCCTGGATGAGCACCCGCTGGAGTATCACGTCAATCATCGGGCCTGCAATCGGCGGGATCATCATCGCTGGGCCAGGAGTGGCCGCCGTTTACGCAGTCGACGTTATGTCGTTCCTGATGTCCATCGCTGCCCTTTTCCGACTGCGACGTTCGCCCGCCTCTCATGAGGCAGCGCTGCCGACGGTCGCTGCGATTCGCGAAGGTGGTCGTTATGCACGCTCACGTCCGGACTTGATGGGCACTTACATCGTCGATGTGATTGCCATGGTGTTCGCGTTTCCCTACGCCGTGTTCCCTTTCCTTGCCCAGACTTACGCCGAGCCGTATGCCTTGGGGCTCTTGTACTCCGCCGGAGCGGTGGGTGCGTTGCTCGTGACAGCGACCAGTCGCTGGACGTCGTCGGTGAATCGACATGGCCGAATGGTGGTGTTTGCCGCGGTGACCTGGGGTGCCGCAATCGCTGGCGTCGGACTCGCCCACAACTTGTGGCTGGCGCTGCTACTGCTTGCTGTGGCCGGCGGAGCTGACATGGTCAGCGGCCTATTCCGCAGTCTCATCTGGAACCAGACGATTCCCGACCAATTGCGTGGCCGTCTCGCAGGCATCGAAATGATCTCCTACAGCGTGGGGCCACAGGCAGGACATATGCGCGTGTCCCTGTTCGCTAACTGGTTCGGCTTGTCCCGTGCGCTGACATCTGGTGGTCTCTTGTGCATGTTCGGCACAACCGCAGCAGCGGCAGGTTTGCGCAGCTTCTGGCAGTACGACGTTCGCACAAACGAGCACGCGCAACGAGAGCGTGAAGCGCGCGCGAGTCGGACTACCGCCGCGGACTGAACAGCGACAAAGTTGCGGCAACGTTGAGTCGCTGACGACATCGTTGCAAACAAGTTCACGTCATCACGTCGGCGCACAAAGTCATTCGGTGCACACCGTCGACAAACACATCGCGCATAGGAAGCGAAGACACTGAAGGTGCAACCTGCTGTGATGGGTGTCTTTCACGTCGCTAACACACCCGCGACACGCGGAGTCGCATTGCGTGCAAATTCCGTGATTTGGCGTGTCGCGTCTGCCAACATATGCGTAACGTCTTGACAACCGTGTCAAGAACGACGACAGGGAGGAACCTGTGGCGGCAACGAAGGCACCGGCCAAGAAGGCCACTGCCAAGAAGCCCGCAGCGAAGAAGACTGCTGCGAAGAAGACCACTGCCAAGAAGGCAACCAAGCCTGCGGCCA
>CAYFKX010000093.1:2314-5269 GCA_964343545.1 uncultured Bifidobacteriaceae bacterium
AGAAGACCACGGCCCGCAAGCCCGCAGCAAAGAAGACTGCTGCGAAGAAGACCACTGCCAAGAAGGCAACCAAGCCTGCGGCCAAGAAGACCACGGCCCGCAAGCCCGCAGCAAAGAAGACTGCTGCGAAGAAGAAGTAATCGCAGTATCTGCGCAACGCCCGCAACCGGTCATCGGTTGCGGGCGTTGCTCATTTCAGCCCAAGGTTCGCTGTTGCCTTGCCCACGACATCTAGCAAGTCCAGGCAGATCACTTGCGGTGTCAACTGAGTGCTCGCGAGCCGCAGAGAATCAGTCTTCGAGAGGGTCTTGCTCGTGCCATGCGGTATTGCGCTCGGCTGCTTTCTGAAGTGCAACGGCAGCCTCGGATTCAGAGCCGAAGGGTCCTAGCCGGACTTGGTGGGCACACCCAGCGTCTGGTTCCACACGAGCGTGCACAAGGCACCACCACCACATGTGGTCATGGTGCCTCACACAACGGTGCACTCGGCGCACTGACCAGCAGGTTCCTAGACTCGTGTCGTGCCCATAAGTCCCGGATCGGTCTCACCACGCCGGTTGGTGCCTGCGCACATCCCACGGCCAGAGTACGTTGACCGTGCCGCGCCTGCGGCGTTCACTGGGTCGGAAGTGAAGGACGCCGACACCATCGCTGCAATGCGTGTCGCTGGACACATCGCCGCGGCCGCCCTCGCTGAAGTCGGTCGTCATGTGGTGCCGGGCGTGACAACCGATGAACTTGATCGGATCGGACACGAGTATCTCTGCGACCACAGCGCGTACCCCTCCACCCTGGGTTACCGCGGCTTTCCGAAGTCGCTGTGCACGTCTGTGAACGAGGTCATCTGCCACGGCATCCCCGACTCCACCGTGCTGACTGATGGCGACATCTGCAATGTTGATATCACCGCCTTCATCGGCGGAGTGCACGGCGACACCAACGCAACGTTCTTCGTCGGCGAGCCATCTGTCGAGGCCCGACTGCTAGTCGAGCGAACCAAAGAGTCGCTCGACCGAGCCATTGCCGCGGCACTGCCAGGGCGTTCAATCACAGTCATCGGGCGAGTGATCGAGTCGTATGCCCGGCGGTTCAACTACGGAGTTGTGCGCGACTTCACCGGTCACGGAATCGGATCGGCTTTTCACTCAGGTCTCATCATCCCGCACTACGACGACCCCCGTTTCGACCGTCAGATTGAACCTGGAATGACATTCACCATCGAACCGATGCTGACTCTGGGTACGCACGAGTGGACGATGTGGGCTGACGGCTGGACGGTCGTCACAAAGGATTTGGCGCTGACGGCGCAGTTTGAGCACACCATCTTGATCACAGACCACGGTGCCGAGATTCTGACTCTCGCCTAACCGGCAGGAAGCAGCCGAAGTCAGCGCGAGCGGCGCTGGGGGCGACCTGTTGTTGCCCGCGACCGAGGTGCAGCCGGTCGGCGACCGCGAGGGCGCGACTGCCGCTCCTCCACCGGCGGTGGGGTCCAAGGGATCCCGGTGGGCTGGCGCGCCCCAGTGGCTTCGACCAGTTCCTTACTTAGGGGCTTCACGTACACAGGTGCTACGTCAACTCCAGCTTTCTTGAGCAGACTGACGATGTGCGCACGATGCCGAGTCGTAGTCAGCGTCACTACCGAGCCGGACTCGCCGGCGCGCGCTGTGCGACCAGCTCGGTGCAGGTAGTCCTTTGCGTTGTTCGGAGCATCCACGTTGACTACCAGGCTCACGTCATCTACGTGGATTCCGCGGGCAGCGACATCTGTGGCGATAAGCACGGCATTGGGGTCGGCCTTGAACGCGGCCAGCGTGCGGTTACGAACGCGTTGGGACTTGCCGCCGTGCAACACCCCCATGGGCACACCAGCCGCCGCAAGCATGCTGCCCACGCGGTCGCCGCCGAGCTGGGACCGCACGAACATGATGGTGCGTCCTCGCCTGGATCCAATCTGAGCAAGTACTTGGTCCTTATCCCCCGGGTTTAGAACCAAGATTTCATGCCGCATTGACGTCACCGACGCCTGCCCTGAATCGACTGCGTGCACGGTGGGGTCGGTCATGTAGTCGTCAACCACTGTGTCCACACCTTTGTCCAAGGTTGCACTGAACAGCAGTCTTTGCCCGTTGGGGCGTACCTCGTCCAGAATCCGCCGGACGTCGGGTAGGAACCCCATGTCAGCCATTTGGTCGGCCTCATCAAGGACGCTGATCTGAACCTTGGACAGGTCAACCACACCACGATCAAGCAGGTCAATGAGTCGGCCCGGCGTGGCGATGATGATCTGGGCGCCGCGCTCGATGGCTTGAATCTGTCGGTCGTAGCTCATGCCGCCGGCAACAACTTGAGTTGTGATGCGCACCACCTTGGCCAACGGTTGCAGCGCAGCGTCAGTCTGCATGGCAAGTTCGCGCGTAGGCGACAGCACCAGTGCAGATGGGCGTCCTGGCGCAGGTTTGCGAAATGCCAGCTGTGTCAGCAGGGCCAAGCCGAAGGCGAGAGTTTTGCCTGAACCAGTCTGACCACGACCGAGGACGTCGCGGCCAGATATCGCAGGCGGCAGGGTGGCTACCTGAATCGGAAACGGCGCGCGGATGCCCTGCTGCTGCAGCACCTGGACCAATTCACCACGCACTCCGAGTTCGGCGAAGCTGCTGACCTGAGTGGAGTCAATGTCGACATTGACGAATTCGTCAGGGGCATAGGTACTCGGCGCGACGTCAACATCAAATACCGAAGGTGTCTTGTCGCGCCTACGAGGCGCAGGGGCCGGCTTACCAGCACGCGCAGTCGCGCGGGTCTCGGTGCGGGGACGTTCAGAACGCGGTGCGGATGTACGACTGTCACTGCGAGGACGCTCAGAACGCGGTGCTGATGTACGACTGTCACTGCGAGGCCGCTCAACGCGGGGCCGCTCAGAACGCGGTGCGGACGTACGACTGTCACTGCGAG
>CAYFKX010000094.1:0-5266 GCA_964343545.1 uncultured Bifidobacteriaceae bacterium
ATCGCACAGAAACCGTGACGCGGCCTTAGTTCTCACCAGTGTTCAAGGCAGTGTTCTACGCAGTGTTCTAAGCGGTGCGAGAAGATGCAGCCCATGGCCGCACCCGAGGTAATCCTCGCTCCTAGCGAGCAAGACCCGCTAGCTCGCGCGGCCACCACCGGCTTCGGCGGGCCACTTGGGCGCTTCGCACGGCGGGCCGTCGCACCCGCAGGGTGGATGTGGCCGATTCGCATCCTCGTGCTCATGGCCACCGGCATGCACTTGCTCGGCTACCTCATGCGTATGCCCTGCCGGGCTGCGGACTTCATGAACCGCGACCGCTACCCGCGCCTGTGCTACTCCGACATCCCCTACCTCTATACCGGTCGCGGTTTCGACATCGGCGCGATTCCGTACCTTGACCACCCGGCCGGCAAAGAGGCGTTGGAGTACCCGGTGCTCACCGGTTGGTTCATGCACCTGGCATCGCTGCTCACCGGCGGCACCGATGAGGCAGCGAAGACTGCGCTGCGCAGGGCGAGTGAGTTCTACGACTGGAACGCCATCCTGCTCGGCATCTGTCTCATCATCGCCGTTGTTGCCACCGCACTGACTGTGCGCCACCGGCCGTGGGATGCCGCTGGGTTCGCACTTGCGCCGGTCATCCTCACCACTGGGCTCATCAACTGGGACCTGCTCGCCGTGGCGTTGCTCGCGGTCAGCGTGATGCTGTGGATGCGCGCACACCCGGCTATCGCGGGCGTGTTCTTCGGTCTGGCTGTGAGTGCGAAGTTCTATCCCGTGGTGCTCATCGCCGTGCTCGGTGGCCTGTGCCTGCGCAACAAAAAGATGGCCGACTTCGCGCGCTTCATGTCCACTGCCTTGCTGGCATGGGCGGTGGTGAATGTGCCCGTCGCCATCGCCGCACCGCAGGAGTGGGCGCACTTCTACGTGTTCAGCCGCACCCGCGGCGTCGACTTCGGCTCAGTCTGGCTCGGCTTGCTCTACACCGCTGGTGTGGAGATTCCACCTGAGAGCTTGAACACCGTGGTTACCGCAACTTTCGTGGTGCTCGCTGCCGGCGTGATGGCGTTGATCTTCTTCGCCCCGCAGACGCCGCGCCTGGCACAGGTTGCTTTCTTGATGATTGCTGCGTTCTGTCTGGCCAACAAGGTCTACTCGCCGCAGTATGTGCTGTGGATGCTGCCCTTTGCATTCTTGGCACGACCGCGGTGGCGGGACTTCCTCATCTGGCAAGCAGGTCAAGTCCTCTACGCGGTGAGTGTGTGGTTGTTCCTGGAGAACTCAGCCGGCGACGGGCCACGTAAAGGATTCAACAACCTCACCTATGGCGTGATGACGTTGGTGACCATCTGCATCACTGTCTGGTTCTGTGCGCTGGTCGTGCGAGACATCCTCAAACCGCAGTTGGACATCGTGCGCACGAGCCTGCGTGACGTTGGCAGCGATGCCATAGCTGCTAGCACTGCAGCCAAGGAATCAGCGCAAAGTCAGCGTGCACTTGTAGATACCGACGCAGCTGCGTTGTCAGCCGCCACTGTAGGCAGAGGCAACGGCGAGGACATGCCCCCCGCTGACGGCAATGCCGCTGACTCCCCGACTGTCAGAGACTGAGTGCCTGCGACAGAAAGGCGATGTCATCGGTATGACCTTCAGCCGGGGTCTCCAAGATGAGCGGGCAGTCGGCGCGACGTACTGACTCCACGATGGCCTCAGCAGGGATGAATCCGTCATTGATGTTGCTGTGACGGTCACGGCTGGACGCAAACTCATCACGACTGCCGTTGCAGTGCAGCAGGTCGATGCGCCCGGTGATCGCGCGTACTGCGTCGATGGCATCAGGTAATTCCAGGCCGGCTGACCAGGCGTGACAGGTGTCGAGGCAAAAACCAATACCCGTGTGGCCGACTGCATCCCACAGCCGCGCGATGGATTCCAGCGTGCGAGCCACGGAGTTCGCTCCGCCAGCGGTGTTCTCAATGAGTACCGGCACACCCGACTGCGACATCTGCTCCACGACAGCGTCGGCGGCCTTAGCCCAGTTAGCGAAGCCGATGCTCAGGTCGTCGCCTTCGACTACTTGCCCGCCGTGCACGATGAGTCCGCGCGCACCAACCTGTGCGGCCGCAGTGAGTTGCGCGGCCATCGCCTTGCGGCTGGGGATGCGCACTTTGTTGTTGCTGGTCGCGACATTGATGAGGTACGGCGCGTGCACCCAGATGTCTACTCCCGCGGCTTGTGCTTGTGCGCGCAAACCTTCAGCACCATCAGCATGCGGGAAGCTCGGTGCGCTCCACGACTGCGGAGAGCCGAGGAATACCTGCACCTGTGTGACGCCTAGGCCCGCGGCATAGCCAATCGGCTCGTCAGCACCAGCGTGCACCCCAAGCCGGACGTTGTGTGCGGGCATGTTCGAAGCCTACGACTGAGCGCTCGTTGCGACAGAACAAGCGCGAGTGCGACTTCACGTGCGGGTGCTCAGTGTGCGTGGGCCGCAGCGAGCGCACGCACAAACTGCAGTTCAGCACATGTGCGGCGGTGTCGCCTGTCGGCGCGTTGCAGCCAGCAGCTCAGTGCGCGTTTGCGGCAGCAAGCACATCAAGGGCGGTGAAGGTGCGCGGTGCGGAAACAACGAGCACTCGACAGCCCGCTGCTTGCGCAGACTCAATGCCGTGGTGGTTGTCTTCGATGGCGAGCATCTGCCGTGGTTGCACACCAAGCAATTCGGCCGTGCGCAGGTAGCAGTCTGGGCTCGGCTTCGCGCGTGCAACCTCGTCCCCAGCAACCGACGCATCGACCAAATCACTCAAGTCGTCACCGACCAAAAATGCATCCAGCGTCGCACGCACCGCGTTAGTCACCACCGCAGTCCGTAGGCCACGCTCACGTACTTCCAGAAACATCTCGCGGTTGCGGTCGTCGGCCGTCTCAAGGATTCGGCTCAGAGCATTGAGTGTCAGTGCCTGCTTGCGCTCGAAGACTTTCGGGTGGACATCAGCAGGCAGGCGACCGAGATCGGTCAGCATCCGCAACTTCACCGCAGTCGGTAGACCGTTGAACGTGCTCTCGTGCTCGGCGCGGGAGATTTGTGTGTTGTAGGGCGCGAGGGCGGCGTTCAGGCAGGTGAAATGGATGTCCGCGTCGAGCAGGACGCCATCGAGGTCGAAGGCGACCACATCACAACGGGACTCAGGCACATTTGGCAGCGTAGTAGCGGGTTCCACCCACCCGCCATGCCTGCAGGCCAGCGGGGTAGCCTGCTCCCCCTGCGCCAAAGACCAGGTTCGCCCTGAGTCTGCGGCCCTCCTGCTACGGCAACCGCCGTGGCCGCCACTAGTCCACAGGAGGTCGGCAGCCTTATGCGCCGATACGAAGTCATGGTCATTCTTGACCCAGAACTGGAAGAACGCACCATCGCACCGTCGCTGGATACGTTCTGCAATGTCGTCCGTACCGATGGCGGAAGCGTCGAACCCGTTGATGTCTGGGGTCGTCGTCGTCTCTCATTCGAGATCGGCCGCAAGTCCGAGGGCATCTACGCGGTGCTCAACATGACCTGCAGCGCCGCCGCGGTGGCTGAGCTGGACCGTCAGCTCAACCTCAACGAGTCCGTCTTGCGGACCAAGGTCCTCCGGCTCGACAACCGCTGAACCGTGCCGTTGTCGCACCCTCGCGGCAGCATCGGCGCTCGTTCACTAGGGAGAAAGAGGTCACCATGGCTGGAGACACAACAATCACAGTGGTCGGCAACCTGACCGCCGATCCGGAACTGCGGTTCACCGCATCCGGTCACGCGGTTGCATCGTTCACGGTTGCATCGACCCCGCGTAGCTTCGACCGCAACACCAACGAGTGGAAAGACGGGGAGACCCTCTTCCTGCGTTGCAGTGTCTGGCGTCAGTACGCCGAGAACGTCGCTGAGTCCCTCACCAAGGGCTCGCGCGTCATCGTCGTCGGCCGGCTGCGTCAGCGGTCGTACGAGAAGGACGGGCAGACCCGCACGTCTTACGAGCTTGATGTCGAGGACATCGGCCCCGCCCTGCGCAATGCCAAAGCCAAGATCGAGCGCGTGCAGCGCACGGGCGGCTTCGGCGAGGCGCCGGCTGAGTCGTGGTCCGCTGCTCCTGCTGCCGGTGGCGGCTGGGGCGCCGAGGGCGACGAGCCCCCGTTCTAAGCCTCACGGCACCAACCAAACCCAACCCCCGCCGTCCCAGCATCGCGCTGGGCCCTGACAACCAGGAGCACCACGATGGCTAAGCCAGTTATCAAGAAGATCCGCAAGAAGGCTTGTTCCTTCTGCCTCGGTGACGACTACGTCGACTACAAAGACGTCGCCACCTTGCGCAAGTACATCTCGGACCGCGGCAAGATCCGCGCCCGCCGTGTGACCGGTTGCTGCACGCGCCACCAGCGCGATGTCGCCGCCGCCGTCAAGAACGCGCGCGAGGTCGCATTGCTGCCCTACACCAGCACCGCACGCTAAGGAGGGCTGCACACATGAAGTTGATCCTGACTCAGCAGGTTGCCGGTCTCGGAGAGCCCGGGGATGTCGTCGAGGTGAAGGACGGCTACGGCCGCAACTACCTCGTGCCGAACCGCCTGGCCACTGCGTGGACCAAGGGCGGCGAGAAGCAGGTCGAGCAGATTCGCCGTGCGCGTTCAGCACGCGATGTGCGCGACCTCGATGCAGCACTGGAAATCAAGTCGGCGCTGGAGAACGGCAAGGTCCGCCTGGCCGTACGCGCCGGCGAGAACGGCCGCCTCTTCGGTGCGGTGACTGTCGGTGACATCGTCGACGCCATCGCCACAAAGGGCGCCCAGGTCGACAAGCGTCGCGTGGAGCTCAGCGCTCCGATCAAGAGCATCGGTGCGCACACCGTGACCGTGCGGGTTCACCCGCAGGTCTCGGCCACCGTGACCCTCGATGTGGTGGCCGCGAAGTAAGGCCCACCCACACCCGTTGATGGGCGTCTGACCGAGGGGTCAGGCGCCCATCGGCTTTCCTGGGCGGATCCGCCGTGAGGCGGATGCTGGAGGACGTACGAGTGCCTGCGACAGCGCATGAGCACATGCCACTGGCGCTTGAGGCAGGTTCGTGAAGGTCGGCTGCGCTCAATCCACAGGCAGAGAAGTTTCCGTGCACAGCCCGTGAACGCCGACAGCCCACATGCCACGCTGGTTCAACGATTTTGCGCTTCTGGGTATCCACATCTGAGTCCACAGGCCGCTGCGCGTGTCGCATGCGTGTTGTCCACCGTAGCCACAG
>CAYFKX010000095.1:0-5243 GCA_964343545.1 uncultured Bifidobacteriaceae bacterium
CTGCGGCGAACAGCGAGTTGACCGATGCGCTCAAACATGGCTGTCTGTCTCCTGGTGTTGTGGCGGTGGGGAAGCTGCCAACCCAGGTGGCGGCGCCGATGCGACCGACATTCGGGCACCTGAGGAGGCGTTGCACCTTATCGCCGTTGGTTACCCTTGGCAGGTTGCCGGGTTGTCTAGCGCGACCCCGTGGAGTCAAGGAGAGCCGTGAAGTTCAAGGCGTGGCAGGTGACACTCGTTGCCGGTGCCGTCGTTGCCGGCTTGGCAGGCATCGCAACGGTGACCGGCGCAATCGATCTGCGTAGCCAGGCACGGCTGACAGGCGTCGGCATCCCCGCGTCGGCATCGGCAACAAGCACCCCAACGAAGACAGTGACCGCGAGCCCGACGCTCAACCCTCTGGCACCCCGCGTCCAACATCCGCCGAGTGACCAGCGGCGCCTGCGTGTGACCAAGCGACTCGTCGGCCCATTTTCACCGAAGTCCGTTGTCGCCTCAGGGACCGGACTCGTGCTCGCCGCGAACATGATGTACCGCCACACCATCACTGTCTTCTCGTCCAAGGGCGAGGTCATCAAGACCATCCAGGACAAAGTCAATCTGCGGGGCTTCGGCCAGCGCGACTACCCGGAAGGAACTTTTCGGGGCGCGCCGGTGGAGACCGCAATCTCTCCCGATGGCAAGTACGCGTGGGTGTCGAACTACGCCATGTATGGCAAAGGGTTCAGCGCTGAAGGCAAAGACAACTGCCCTGGTAGCAACTCCCTCAGCGAGTCGTTTGTCTATCGAGTGAACTTGAAGAAGCGGGTGATCGACGGCGTCATCGAAGTGGGCAAGACGCCGAAGTACTTAGCGACGACTCCCGACGGCGCCACGCTGCTTGTGGCGAATTGGTGCTCCTACGACCTCAGCATCGTTGACATCGCGTCGATGAAGGAAGTGCACACAGTTCGTTTGGGCCCGCATCCGCGTGGGATTGCGGTGACCAAAGACTCGCGCACTGCATACGTCGCGGTGATGGGAAGTGCCGGCATCGCGAAGGTTGACCTGAAGACTCGCGCTGTGTCATGGATTCGTGGAGTGGGTGTTGCGCCGCGGCATGTGGTGCTGTCCCCGGACGAGAAAACTCTGTATGCGTCCGTCAACGGCACCGGTCAGATTGTCTCGGTGAACACCGCGACTAAGAAGGTGATCGACCGCGTAAGCACCGGAAGACAGCCGCGCAGTTTGGCAATCTCGCCGGACGGCACCGCGCTCTACGTCGTCAACTATGCCAGCGGGAACATGACAAAGTTGCGTGCCCGCGACCTCAAAATCCTGCAGACGGTGAAGACCGATGTGCATCCGATCGGCATCACGTATGACCCAGTGACTGAGTCGGTATGGGTGTCTTGCTATCGCGGCGTGGTCTATGTCATGGCAGACCGAGGGACGTCAAAGCGCAAGAAGGCCACGCCAACTCCCTCGCCATAGGCCGCACGTGTGGCTGCGCAGCGCAACGTGAGCAAGCAGGTGTCAGCCGCGGGTGGGAGCACCCCAATGTGGGCGCAAGTTCGCAATCCCTGCTGATGCCAACCTTGCCTCGAGCAAGGTCATTGCCGCGATGAGGGTGCTCTCTTGGCCAGGGCGGGCAATCACAGCCAAGCCCACTGGGAGGCCGTCGACTAGTCCCATGGGCAGCGTCCCAATGGGCCAACCGGCGATGGCCGCCGGACGCGTGACCGGCGACGCGAGACCCTGGTCGCCGTTCGTGAGGTCGATCTTCCATGCCGGTGCGTAGCTAGGGGCAATCAAGACGTCGCATGTGGCGATGGCGGGCATGAGGCAGGTCTCCACTGCCCAGGTGAGGTTTCGCTTGCGCGCCGCTTGGTATTCCTCACTGGCGCATCCCCCGCTGGCGGCGGCCTGGATGAAGAACTCGTGGCCGAAATGCGCCAGTTCCGCAGCGGCATGTGCGTCCTCGAACGCGATGACTTCGTCAAGTGTCTGTGGCCCATCCGGGCCGCGCGTGGGTAGGTACTCGTTGAGTCCATCCCGTAGTTCGCACAGCAGCACGGTCAACTCGTCCCCTCCGACCGCACCGTCGGGTACCTCCGCTGCGACATCACACAGACGAACGCCGCTGCCGCGCAGGGTCTTGCACACCTCGTCGAACAAGTTATCGGTGCCCGGGTGAGCAGTCCGGTAGGTCTGCATGGCACCGATGCACAGGTCGTCGCGGTGTGCTGCCTCATCGCGTAGCCCTGGACTGCCCATGAGAATCTCAAGCATCAACGCAGCATCGGCGACTGAGCGTGCCATGGGCCCAGGCGAATCTTGACTGGCACTGATCGGGACGACACCAAGAGTTGCCACCCGACCGACGGTTGGCTTGATGCCGACGACACCGTTGAGTGAGCCGGGGCAGACGATGGAGCCGTCAGTTTCCGTGCCCACTGCCAGTGGTGCCAACCCGGCCGCAACGGCAGCACCTGAGCCTGACGATGAGCCACCGGCGCTGCGGTCCAATGCCCAGGGGTTGCCAGTCAGGCCGCCCACCGCGGACCAACCGCTCGACGAGTGCGGGCTGCGAATGTTCGCCCACTCGGACAAGTTGGTTGACCCGAGGATGATGGCTCCGGCCTCACGTAGCCGCGCTACCAACGGCGCATCCGCAGCCACGGGGCGATGAGCCAGGCTCATCGAGCCCGCAGTTCCAGGTAGCCCTTGAGCCTGAATGTTGTCTTTGATGAGTACTGGCACCCCATGCAACGGCCCGCGCGAACGACCCGCCGCACGCTCGTGATCCCGATCACGCGCGACATCCAGCGCATCCGACGCCACTGCGAGTACCGACTGCAGGTGATGTGCCGACTCGCGCGCGTCCACGGCACCGATTCGACTGAGCAATTCATCGACCACCGATTCGCTGCTCACAACGCCATCGGCTAGTTGCGCTGCCAATTCAGTTGCACTGAGGTAAGCCGTCTGCGATGTCGCAATGTGAGGGTCTTGGCCAGTCATGGGCGCAAGTGTGACAGTGATGGGCGTGTGCTGGAAGTCGCGCAGTGCGCCATACTCCCCGCGTGCGAACTGAGTTGACGACCACGGCCTCGGGAATGACGCTGGAATTAGGGATCGATGGCGACGGCCCGGACCTCCTTGTGTATCACCACGGCACACCGGCGGCTGGGCCGATTGATAAAGCAATCACAGAGGCGGCCGCTGACAACGGGTTCACCGTGGTTGAGGTGGTCCGCCCGGGCTACGCCTCGTCTGCACGACAGGCTGGTCGACGGGTGCGCGATGTCGTCGAGCTCGTCGTTGCCGCCGCAGACCACCTGGGCTTCGATCGTTTCGTCACGTTTGGCTGGTCAGGTGGCGGGCCGCATGCGCTGGCCACAGCGGCGCTGCTTCCTGATCGATGTGCTGCGGCACTGTGCTTGGCGGGGGTGGCTCCGCACGACGCTGACGGGCTGGACTTTCTAGCGGGTATGGGTCAGGACAACATCGATGAGTTCGGTGCCGCCCTCGCTGGTCACGAGCAACTTGAGCAGTACTTGACACTAGCCGCCGGTGGGCTGGCGGACATTACGGGTGAACAGATTGTCCAGGCTCTCGGCAGCCTTCTGCCCGAAGTCGACCGTGAGCTGCTGACTGCGCAAGCCGGTGACGACCTCGCTGAGACATTTCGTCATTCGGTGTCCACCGGTATCTGGGGTTGGTTCGACGATGACATCGCGTTCACCCAGCCCTGGGGCTTTGACATTGGCGCAATCAAGGTGCCGACGCAGATCTGGCAGGGGACCGAGGACCTCATGGTCCCCGTGGCCCATGGGCACTGGCTCGCCGCTCATGTCGGCAGTTGCGTTGCGCGGATCGAGCAGGGCGAGGGGCATCTGTCAGTCGGCGCACGCGCTGCCACAGAAGGTATCCCGATGCTCAAGCGCATGCTCGCAACCTCGTAAGCACCGACTAAAGGCAAGGGAAGGCCCATGGCGAAGCAGAAGTTGGTAGTTGTCACAGCCAACGTCAACGGTATTCGTGCTGCTGCGCGCCGTGGGGGAGTGGACTGGCTTGCTGGCTGCGGTGCCGATGTCATCTGTCTGCAAGAAGTGCGCGCAACTGATGCGCAGTTGCACGAGACCCTCGCGGATACTGTGTTTGAGCGATGGCACATCGCGCATGACCCGGCTCCGCAACTCGGGCGCGCCGGCGTCGCAGTGCTCTCGCGGTTGCCTGTGACCGCCGTGCGTCGCGCAGTGCGCCAGCCGGCCCTCGATGCCAGCGGCCGCTGGCTAGAAGTTGACTTGCAGTCGCCCATCGGCGCGGTCACAGTTGTGTCGACCTATGTGCACGCAGGCGAAGTGGGCACACAGCGGCAAGAGGACAAATGGCAGTTCCTGGACGCGATGGACAAGCGCCTTACCCGTTTGCGCGCCAAGGCCAAAGCCGACGGCAGTCATGTTCTCGTCACAGGAGACTTCAACATTGCCCATCGCGAGGTGGACCTGAAGAACTGGCGAGCCAATCGCGAGAACTCTGGCTTTCTGCCACAGGAGCGTGCCTACCTCGACCGCTGGTTCACAAGTCCGCACTGGGTCGACCTGGGTCGCGTGCATGGCGGAGAAGGACCAGGGCCCTACACCTGGTGGTCCTGGCGCGGGCGCGGCTTCGACACTGACGGCGGCTGGCGGATTGACTACCTCATGGCATCAGCCGGCCTGGCTGGGCTGACCACATCGGTCACCGTCGCTAAGGCGGCTACTTATGCCGAGCGCTGGAGCGACCACGCTCCGGTCATCGGCACCTTTGCCGCAGGTCCTCGCAGATAAGGTTGAGGTCATGCGGCAGTTCATCTACCGCCTCTACCGACGCCGGTTGCGCTCGGCGGTCACGCACCTGCCGGTGCCGCGACATGTCGGCATCATCCTTGATGGCAACCGGCGCTGGGCGGCCACTCAAGGAGCGACTACCAAGCGGGGCCACGAGGCCGGTGCGGCGAAGGTAGCGGAGTTCCTCGGCTGGTGCGAGGACCTTGGCGTGGAGATTGTCACGCTGTGGCTGCTGTCCACGGACAACCTCAACCGCGACTCCGCTGAGGTCAATTCGTTGCTTGCGATTATCGACGACACGGTGCGGCAGTTGGCTGGTTCGAGACGTTGGCGCATCCATCCCATGGGGTACTGGGACGAGTTGCCACAGGACATGCGCGAAAACTTGCAGCGGATCAAGGACCGCTGCGCCACCGCGGATGGGATGCT
>CAYFKX010000096.1:0-5220 GCA_964343545.1 uncultured Bifidobacteriaceae bacterium
GCGCTGCGTCGGTGGCTGCGGTGCGATTTCCAACTGCACCACCGATGTGGCGCCTTGGCGCAGGGCCGTGCCCAGGCAGTCAGCGCCAGTGTCACCGCCGCCAATCACGACCACCTTCTTGCCGGCAGCGTCGATGGCCGGCACGCTCGCACCACCACTTGCCACGCGGTTGCCGTGCGGCAGGTACTCCATCGCTTGGTGCACCCCCGCGAGGTCGCGCCCCGGCACATCCAAATCCCGCCACTGCGTAGCGCCCACGGCGAGCACAACCGCGTCATAGCGACGGCGCAACTCCTGGCCCGTGATGTCCACACCCACATCCACACCGGCGCGAAAGCGCACTCCCTCGGCGGTCAACTGCTCAAGGCGGCGGTCCAGGTGGTGTTTCTCCATCTTGAACTCCGGGATGCCGTAACGCAGCAGTCCACCAATTGCATCCGCCCGCTCATACACCGCCACCGTGTGCCCGGCGCGGGCCAGTTGCTGCGCGGCAGCCAAACCGGCCGGTCCAGAGCCGACCACTGCGACAGTTTTCTCGGTCAACCGCGACGGCGGCTGCGCAACAACCCACCCGTTCGCCCACGCCTGATCGATGATGCTGACTTCCACATGCTTGATGGACACTGCATCACCGCTGATGCCAACCACACACGCGGCTTCGCAAGGCGCAGGGCACAACCGCCCGGTGAATTCAGGGAAGTTGTTCGTCGCGTGCAGCCGCTCGCTTGCGGCCTGCCAGTCTTCGCGGCGCACGAGATCGTTCCACTCGGGGATGAGATTGCCGAGCGGACAACCGTCATGGCAAAACGGAATGCCACAGTCCATACACCGTGACGCCTGCTCCTGCGCCAAAGAACCGTCGTTGGCTTCGTAGACCTCGCGCCAGTCCAGCAACCGCACCGGCACTGGTCGACGCGCGGCCTCGCGGCGAGGCAGGTTCAAGAAGCCGTGGGGGTCAGCCATGGGCCACCTCGCTGCTCTGCGTTCGCGCGAGTGCCTGCCGATATTCGCGGGGGGCTAACGTGACGAACCGACTGCGCGCAGTGGTCCAGGTGGCTAGCAGTTCCAGTGCCGCGGGCGACCCGGTGTGCTCGGCGTGCGCCGCAAGTAGCGCATGCACCGCATCCGCGTCATCGTCTCGAAGTGACTCCACATCGACCAATTCAGTGTTGACCTGTGCGGGGTTGATGTCGAGCACGTGAGCCAGCCCGCCGGACATCCCGGCCGCCACGTTGCGCCCGGTCGGCCCGAGGATGATGACTCGCCCACCGGTCATGTATTCGCACGCGTGGTCTCCAGTGCCCTCCACGACGAGAGTGGCCCCGGAATTGCGCACCCCGAACCGCTCTCCGACCACGCCACGAATGAAGACCTCACCGCTGGTTGCACCGTAGGCAATCACGTTGCCGGCGATGACATTGCTGTCATCGCACCGCGCGGACTCAGGTGGACGCACGATGACGCGCCCACCTGACAGGCCCTTGGCGACGTAGTCGTTGGCATCGCCTTCAAGTCGCAGTGTGATTCCTGCTGGCAGGAAGGCGCCGAGTGATTGACCCGCCGACCCCACCAAATGCAAGTTGATGGTGCCATCGGGCAGTCCAGCCCCGCCGAAAGCGCGGGTCACCCGCGACCCCAACAGCGTGCCGACCGTGCGGTCGGTGTTGCGGACCTCGAACTGCGCACTCACGGGGGTGCCGTTGCTCAGCGCGGCCTCGCACGCCTTGATGAACGTGCGATCCAAGGTGCCGTGCAAATCTGTTGGCCGCGGTGATGTGCGCCGCGGTGAGCAGTCAGTATCCACCCCAGCCAGGATGGGTGAGACGTCCAGACCGTGCGCCTTCCAGTGGTCAACCGCTTTGGCGGTGTCCAGCAGGTCGACGCGCCCGATGGCCTCGTCCAGACTGCGCAATCCCATCGCCGCGAGGTACTCGCGAACTTCTTGTGCCACGAACTCAAAAAAGTTCTGCACGAACTCGGGCTCACCGGTGAAACGCTCACGCAGGACGGGATTCTGCGTCGCAATTCCGACTGGGCAGGTGTCGAGATGACACACCCGCATCATGACGCAACCCATCACGACCAGCGGGGCAGTTGCAAAGCCGAATTCCTCGGCGCCGAGTAGCGCTGCGATGACAACGTCGCGGCCGGTCTTCAGTTGCCCGTCGACCTGCACAGTGATGCGGTCGCGCAATCGGTTCAACAGCAGGGTCTGTTGAGTTTCAGCCAACCCTAGTTCCCACGGAACACCAGCGTGCTTCAACGATGTCAGCGGCGATGCGCCCGTGCCCCCGTCATGGCCAGAGATGAGCACCACGTCGGCGTGTGCCTTCGCCACACCCGCGGCGACCGTGCCGACCCCGACCTCGGCAACGAGCTTCACATGGATACGCGCCTCGTCGTTGGCATTCTTCAAGTCGTGGATGAGTTGGGCGAGGTCCTCAATGGAATAGATGTCATGGTGCGGCGGTGGCGAGATGAGGCCGACCCCGGGCGTTGAGTAGCGCGTCTGAGCAATCCACGGATACACCTTGTGGCCAGGTAGTTGGCCACCTTCGCCGGGCTTGGCGCCCTGCGCGATTTTGATTTGAATGTCGTCAGCGTTCACGAGGTACTCGCTGGTCACCCCGAACCGGCCAGATGCGACCTGCTTCACCGCTGAGCGCTTGGAGTCGCCGTTGGCCAGGGGCACGTTGCGGGCAGGGTCCTCCCCGCCTTCGCCGGTGTTGCTCTTCGCGCCCATCCGGTTCATCGCTATCGCCAGCGTCTCGTGCGCCTCAGCGGAGATGGACCCATACGACATGGCGCCCGTGGCGAACCGCGTGAGGATGCTGTCCACCGACTCGACCTCGTCAATTGGGATGGCCCCGTGCCCGGCGGTGCGGAACTCAAACAGACCGCGCAGTGTCATCAATCGAGTCGAGGAGTCATCAACCGCAGCCGTGTACTGCTTGAAGATGTCATAACGCTTCGCACGCGTTGCGTGCTGCAGCCGGAACACGGTCTCAGGGTTGAACAGATGCAGTTCCCCGTCGCGGCGCCACTGGTACTCCCCACCAGTCTGCAGAGTCCGATGCGCCGGCGGGATGCCCGATGCCGGATACGCGACGGCGTGACGTGCGGCGACTTCGGCCGCAATCACCTCTAGGTCCACGCCTTCCAGCCGAGACGATGTTCCGGCGAAGTATTCGTTGACCAACGCCGAACTCAAACCCAAAGCCTCGAACACCTGCGCACCTCGATAGGAGGCCACAGTGGAGATGCCCATCTTCGACATGACTTTGAGCAAGCCTTTGCCTAGTGCTTTGACCAAATTGCGTACCGCGTGCTGTTCATCGACACCGGTCACCAACCCAGTGCGAACCAAGTCCTCTGCGGTCTCCATCGCCAGGTAGGGGTTAACGGCCGCCGCGCCATAGCCGATGAGCAGTGCGATGTGGTGCACCTCGCGCACGTCACCGGCTTCCACCAACAGACTCACCTGGGTGCGAATGCGCTCGCGCACCAAGTGCTGGTGCACCGCCGATGTCAGCAGCAACGATGGAATGGGAGCGCGGTCACCGTCACTGTCGCGATCGGAGAGCACCACGAACCGGCGTCCGGCAGCTGCGTGGTCGGTCACTTCGCGGCAGATACGTTCGATGCGCGCACGCATGGCGTCCGCGCCGCCAGCGACTGAGTACAACCCGCTGATCTTGGCCGCGCTGAAATCTGGGTGCTCGCCGTCGGCGTCGATGTGCAAAATCTTCGCCAACTCATCGTTGTCAATGACCGGGAAAGGCAGAACTACTTGCCGGCAGTGCTCAGGCCCGGCGGACAACAGGTTTCCTTCCGGGCCGATGGAACTGCCCAACGAGGTGACGAGTTCCTCACGGATGGCGTCTAGCGGCGGGTTTGTGACCTGCGCGAACAGTTGCTGGAAGTAGTCGAACAGCAGCCGTGGACGGTCGGATAACACTGCGATCGGAGTATCAGTGCCCATCGAGCCGATTGCTTCGGCACCGGTTTGCGCCATCGGCGCGATGACGACGCGTAGTTCCTCATCGGTGTAGCCGAATACCTGCTGCCGGCGTGCCACGGACTCGTGCGGGTGCACAACGTGTTCGCGCTCCGGCAACTGCTCAATGCGCACGCGCCCCTTGTCGAGCCAGTCGCCATACGGCTCTGCGGCAGCCAAATCGCGTTTGATTTCATCGTCTTCAATAATCCGCCCACCGACGGTGTCAACGAGAAACATCTTGCCTGGCTGCAGCCGGCCCTTGCGCACGATGCGCGCTGGGTCGATGTCCAGCACACCGACTTCGCTGGCCAAGACCACCAAGCCGTCCTCGGTCACCCAGAAGCGGCCAGGCCGCAGGCCATTGCGATCCAACACCGCGCCGATCAGTTCGCCGTCGGTGAAGGTGACGCAAGCCGGGCCGTCCCACGGCTCCATGAAAGTGGAGTGATACTCGTAGAAAGCACGACGCGCAGGGTCCATGCTTTCGTGACGCTCCCACGCTTCCGGGACCATCATCAACACCGCGTGCGGCAGGCTGCGACCTGCGAGGTGCAGCAGCTCAAGCACCTCATCGAAAGACGCAGAGTCGCTCGCGCCATCGCTGCACACAGGGAACAGTCGCGCAATGTCTGGCCCGAATGCGTCAGTGACCAACGTCGCCTCCGAGGCACGCATCCAATTGCGGTTGCCTTTGACTGTGTTGATCTCGCCGTTGTGCGCGATGAACCGGAACGGGTGCGCCAGTGGCCATGACGGGAACGTGTTCGTGGAAAAGCGGGAGTGCACTAGTGCCAATGCGGACGCGAAGTCAGGGTGACTCAAGTCGGTGAAGAACTGACCGAGCTGATGTGTGGTGAGCATGCCCTTATGCACCAACGTGCGCGAGGACAGCGACGGGAAGTACGTGGCGCGTGCGGTCCCTCGAGTCGCGTGCTCCACGCGCTTGCGCAATGCGAACGCCTTGCGGTCCAGCGCGATGCCGCAGGCAGTGCCGTCACGGTCAGCGACCACCAGCATCGCCATGGCGGGCATGGTGGCCAACGCATCCGCCCCGATGCCGCTGGCATCGGTGGGCACGTCGCGCCAGCCGACCACTCGTAGGCCTTCTTCGTCGGCAATCTGTGCGATGAGCCCGCGTGCCTGCCGGGCAGCACTGAGATCCTTAGGCAGAAATGCGAGCCCAGGCGCGTAGCAGCCAACCGGGGGCAACTCAATGTCTT
>CAYFKX010000097.1:0-5054 GCA_964343545.1 uncultured Bifidobacteriaceae bacterium
GAGCACCCGAATGAGGTCGTCGAGGTCGGCCAAGAGGTCACGGTTGAGGTCCTCGACGTGGACATGGACCGCGAGCGCGTGTCGCTGTCGCTGAAGTCCACTCAAGAAGACCCGTGGCAGACCTTCGCGCGCATCCACCACATCGGGAACATCGTCCCCGGCAAGGTGACCAAGATGGTGCCGTTCGGTGCGTTCGTACGCGTAGCTGACGGTATCGAGGGCCTAGTCCACATCTCAGAGCTCGCTGAGCGTCACGTCGAAATTCCGGAGCAGGTTGTCACAATGGACACCGACCTGTTCGTGAAGGTCATCGACATCGACCTCGAGCGTCGCCGCATCAGCCTGTCGCTGAAGCAGGCGAATGAGGGGACTGACGCTGACGCACTCGAGGAGAACTTCCACCCCGAGATGTACGGCATGGCCGGCTCCTACGACGAGCAAGGCAACTACCAGTACCCCGAGGGCTTTGACGCTGCCAGCGGCCAGTGGCTACCAGGGCATGAAGCCCAGCAGGCTGAGTGGGAGCGCCAGTACGCGGTCGCCCACGAGCGCTGGCTTGCCCACCAGAAGCAGGCGCAGGAGGCGCGGGCACTAGATGCCGCCGCCGCAGTGGCTGCTGCGAGTGAGTCCAACTACTCATCGGCCAGTGACGCTGCTGGGGATACTGGAACGCTTGCAGACGATGAGGGCTTGCAGGCCCTCAAGGAGAAGCTCGAGGGCTGATAGGGAGTTCACGCCGATGGCGGAACCTGCAGTACTCGTAACCCTGACCGGTGAGGATCGACCGGGGGTTACGGCTGCGGTGACTGCCTGCCTGGCTCGCGACATCGCGCGCCTGGTTGACGTCGAACAGATTGTCATTCGCAAGCGGCTCACACTGGCACTGCTGTGTGAGCCGCTTGCGGCGTTTGAGGTTGACGCAGTCACGTCGGCGCTGCGCGCGGTAGTGCCTGGGTTTGACATCTCCGTGGACACCGCAGGTGACGCGGACGCTGACCAGGCAGCAGGCCGTGAGGTGTTCGTCGTCACCTTGCTTGCCTTGAACTTGCTGCCGGGAGCACTGTCGGAGATTGCCAGGGCTATCGCCTCCGTCGGCGGCAATATCGAGCGCATCCGACGCACTGCGGACTACCCGGTGACCGCGCTTGAAGTCCACGTGAGTATCGCCCGTGGCGCTGCCACCGCGACTGCTCTTCGGCAGGGTCTGCTTGGCTCAGTGCGTCATCACGGGGTGGACATCGCCGTGCAGCGCGCTGAATTGGACCGCCACGGAGTCCGGCTGGTGGTGTTGGACGTCGATTCCACCTTGGTGCAGGCCGAGGGGATTGACCTGCTGGGGCAGGCTGCTGGCCGAGCCGACGAGGTGGCTGCAATCACCGCCGCGGCCATGCGTGGGGAGTTGGACTACGCCGAGTCACTGACGCGACGGGTCGCGTTGCTTGCCGGGTTGTCGGCGCAGACTGTGGAGTCGGTGGCGCGGTCCATCGCACTGAGTCCTGGTGCGCGCACTTTGATCCGCACTCTGCAGCGTTGTGGGGACCATGTCGCGCTGGTCAGCGGCGGGTTCACCGAATTGATTGAGCCACATGCGCAGGAGTTGGGGATTTCACTGGTCCGAGCGAATCGCCTGGACATTGCCGACGGGGTGTTGACTGGCGGTCTGGTACCACCGGTGGTCGACCGCGCCGGCAAAGCAGATGCACTACGCGCATTCGCTGCAGAGGTTGGGGTTCCACTGCGTCGGACCGTCGCAATCGGCGATGGGGCCAATGACTTGGACATGCTGGCCGCCGCCGGGCTCGGCATCGCGTTCAATGCCAAGCCCGTGGTCCGCGATGCGGCTGACGCAACCGTGTCGGTTCCGTACCTTGACGCTGTGCTCTACATGCTGGGAATTACCCGAGAACAAGTCGAGGACGCCGACGTCCGCGATGGCGTGTCGGCCGCTCGCCCCTCGGTGCGGTGACCTTGACGATGCGCGCGACTATCGCCGTGACCGGAGGTATCGGCTCTGGCAAGTCCACCTTCTGCGAAGCGCTTTGCGAACTTGGTGCGGCGCACATCAGCGCCGATGAGTCGGCGCACGCGGCGCTGCAGGTCGGCACCCCGGCGTACACAGCGGTGGCGGCGATGTTTGCTGATTGTGTTGGTGATGCGGGGATAGATCGGGCTTTGTTGGCATCGCGGGTTTTCGAATCGCCTGAGGCGCGGCGAATGTTGGAGCAGATAGTCCACCCGTGGGTGCGTGAGGACATCCGGCAGAAGATAGCCATGTCGCCGGCGAATGTGGTCGTAGTTGAGATTCCACTGCTCGCGGAAACCCGCACCAGAAGTGATGCCCGCGAGGAATTCACATATGTTGTCACTGTGTGGGCGCCGCTGAAGGTTCGCCAACTCAGAGCCGTCTCCAGTGGGCTCACTGAGCCAGACTTCCGTGGCCGCGTTGCCGCCCAAGCAGACGATGTGGACCGATTTGCCGTCGCCGACCTTGTCATCCCGAACACTCGAGATGTGGGTGCTCTTCGGCACCATGCAGTGGCCTTGATGGCTCGGGTCAGCGCTGAATCAGGCAGGTCGTCACGATGACGAGACCGGTCACAGACTTGACTCGCAAGGTGGCTCCATTTGAGGTCGTCAGTGAATTTCAGCCAGCAGGTGACCAGCCCGCAGCCATTGAGGAGATGGCATCGCGGATCACTGCCGGGGACGCGCACGTCGTTCTCCTCGGCGCTACCGGCACGGGTAAGTCGGCTACGACGGCGTGGCTGGTTGAACGACTGCAGCGACCAACTCTGGTGCTTGCTCCGAACAAGACGTTGGCTGCGCAGCTAGCGACGGAGTTCCGTGAACTTCTGCCGCATAACGCTGTCGAGTACTTCGTCTCCTACTACGACTACTACCAGCCCGAGGCGTACATCCCATCTTCGGACACCTACATCGAAAAGGACTCGTCCATCAACGAGGAGGTCGAACGGCTGCGCCATTCGGCGACCAACTCCTTGTTGACCAGGCGCGATGTGCTGGTGGTGGCGACCGTCTCATGCATCTACGGCCTTGGTACCCCGCAGGAGTATGTGGACCGCATGGTGCGGTTGCGGGTGGGGGAGGACGTTGAGCGCAACGGACTGCTGCGAAAACTGGTGGATATCCAGTATTCGCGCAACGACATGGCCTTTGAAAGAGGAACTTTCCGAGTACGTGGCGACGTTGTCGAAGTTTTTCCGGTTTATGAGACCGAACCGGTACGGATCGAGATGTTTGGCGACACCATCGAGCGATTGATGACGTTGCACCCCGTCACTGGCGAGGTGTTGACCGAGGATCAAGAGATGTACGTGTTTCCTGCCTCGCACTACGTGGCTGGACCAGAGCGACTAGCCCGGGCTGTAGCTGACATTGAGCATGAGTTGCAGGAACGGGTGGCGGAGTTTGAACAGCGTGGGCAGTTGCTCGAGGCTCAACGATTGAAAATGCGCACCGCTTATGACATTGAAATGTTGCAGCAGGTGGGAACCTGCGCAGGGGTTGAGAACTACAGCCGACACATTGACGGCCGCGAGCCGGGAAGTCCACCGAACTGCTTGCTCGACTACTTCCCCGAGGACTTCCTGATCGTCATCGACGAGTCGCATGTCACGGTGCCCCAGATAGGAGCGATGTACGAAGGCGACCGCTCCCGAAAGCGCACCCTGGTTGACCACGGCTTTCGGCTTCCTAGCGCCATGGACAACCGACCCTTGAAATGGGAAGAGTTTGTGGAACGGGTGGGGCAGACCGTGTACCTATCTGCCACGCCAGGGCCGTACGAACTCGGCGCGGTCGGTGGCGATGTTGTGGAACAAGTCATCCGACCGACCGGCCTCGTCGACCCTGAGGTGGTGGTGCGCCCAACGCAGCACCAGATCGACGACCTCATCGCCGAGGTACGCACGCGTGTGGAGCGCAACGAGCGAGTGTTGGTGACGACCCTGACCAAGCGAATGGCTGAGGAGTTGACGGACTACCTGACCGAACAGGGCATCCGCACCAGATACCTGCACTCCGAGGTCGACACGCTGCGTCGGGTCGAGTTGCTTCGGGAACTGCGGCTCGGCGAGTACGACGTCTTGGTCGGAATCAACCTGCTGCGCGAGGGGCTTGACCTGCCGGAGGTGTCGCTGGTGGCCATCCTGGATGCCGACAAAGAGGGCTTCCTGCGCAGCACCCGCTCCCTCATTCAGACCATCGGTCGGGCCGCGCGCAATGTGTCGGGGCAGGTCATCATGTATGCCGACAAGATGACTGCGTCTATGGAACAGGCGTTAGCAGAGACCAATCGGCGGCGTGCGAAGCAGCAGGAGTGGAACGCGGCGCAAGGTGTGGACCCGCAGCCCCTACGCAAGAAGATCGCGGACATCACGGACATGCTGGGCCGCGAACAGGCCGAGACCGAGGCCTTGCTGGCCCAGGCGGCTGGGGTGAAGACCCGAGCGCAACGGCCTGCCCGCACTGGGGTGGCTCCCGTGGATGACCTGCAGTTGCTCATCAGCGAACTTACTGACCAGATGCACGAGGCGGCACGGGAACTCAATTTTGAGCTTGCGGCACGGTTGCGCGATGAAGTCGGCGATCTGCGCAAGGAGCTGCGCAGTATGCTCGCGGCGACTTCTGGAGGGCGTGGATGAACGTCGCAGCCTGGGAGTGGTGGACTCTCTTGGGGTTCGTCCTCCTGACCTTTGTGGTTGACGGCATTCTGGTTGATCGCAGGCCCCACCGATTCAAGATGAGCGAAGCCGGTATCTGGGTTTCGGTCTATGTCGCGTGTGCTGCCGGCTTCGCGGTCTACCTCTTGATGTCACATGGCGGAATATGGGCAGGTCAATTTGTTGCCGGGTACCTCACGGAGTACAGCCTGAGCATTGACAACCTGTTCGTCTTCTTGGTGTTGATGAAGTCTTTCGCCGTACCGGAGCACCTGCGGCACCGCGTGTTACTCGTTGGAGTCGCACTGGCGCTGGTACTACGTGGAGTCTTGATCTACGTCGGTTCCGAGGCTCTCCACCGGTTTGCCGGCA
>CAYFKX010000098.1:0-5050 GCA_964343545.1 uncultured Bifidobacteriaceae bacterium
CGTTACCGAGACGATCGGGCCGTTCTGGACTTCTGCGGCGAGCACGGCATCGCGTACCTGCCCTGGAGCCCACTCGGCGGCGGCGGCGAGGCCGCGAACCTGGCAGACATCTACCCGCTCTTCGCAGTGATTGCTGCAAAGTACGACACCACTGCCCAGGTGGTCGCCCTCGCGTGGCTAGCAGGTCTAGGCGAGCGGGTGATTCCCATCCCAGGTTTCGGTCGCATTGAGACTGTCCAGGCCTCAGCGGCCGCACTGACGCTGCGCCTGACTCCGCAGGAGCAGGCACAGCTGTCAGCCCTCCCAGCGGGTGCCGGCTCGGTCTATCCCGACTAGTCTGCGGGCAGCAATGTGACGCGCGTCACATAGCAGCGTCCGCGGTCGCATCAGGCGAGCTGTCTTCGGCAGTCGCCTCAGCGACAGTGCGACGCGCCACCCACGAGATTCGCTGAGGAGTGCCGTGTCCAAGCCTGTTGTCCTGGTCTGCGAGACCCTGTCCGACGCAACGTACGCGGTGCTCGGCGATGCCGTCGACATTCGCTACTGCAACGGAGCTGATGCTGATGAGTTGCGCGCTGCGGTCGGCGATGCGCAGGCGCTGCTCATCCGCTCCGCGACACAGGTCACCGCGGATGTCATCGCGGCTGCGCCGAACCTGCGGGTGATTGCGCGCGCCGGCATCGGCTTGGACAACGTCGATGTGCCGGCTGCGACAGCCGCGGGTGTCATGGTGGTCAACGCGCCGACATCGAACATCACCAGTGTCGCAGAGCTGGCCATCGGCTTGATGCTTGCGACCGCTCGCAACATCGCTGCTGCCAGCGCTGCCTTGAAGTCTGGTACCTGGGCCAAGTCCAAATACGGCGGCATCGAATTGGACGGCAAGACGGTCGGCGTCATCGGTCTCGGTCGCATCGGCTCGCTCGTGGCTGCGAGGTTGCGTGCATTCGGAGTGGAACTCATTGCCTATGACCCGTTCGCCAACGTTGAGCACGCCGCATCGCTGGGAGTGCGACTGCTGCCGCTCGACGAGGTCCTCGCGACAAGTGACTACCTGACGATCCACCTGCCGAAAACACCCGAGACGGTCGGCATCATCGGCGCGGATGCACTCTCGAAAGTCAAGCCTGGGGTTCGTATCATCAATACATCCCGCGGTGGTCTCGTCGACGAGGCAGCCTTGGCTGAGGCATTGACCGACGGCCGCGTCGCAGCGGCCGGCCTTGATGTCTTCGCCATCGAGCCGTGCACGGA
Organism: uncultured Bifidobacteriaceae bacterium; assembly: GCA_964343545.1. Lineage (GTDB taxonomy): Bacteria > Actinomycetota > Actinomycetes > S36-B12 > UBA5976 > RFTO01. The sequence continues at coordinate 1,255 of CAYFKX010000098.1, forward strand.
CTCCCCGCTCTTTGCATTTGACCAGGTCGTTGTCACCCCTCACCTGGGCGCTTCGACTGAGGAGGCTCAGGAGAAAGCCGGTCTGGCCGTGGCCCACTCGGTGGTCGCAGCACTCACCGGGCAGGAAGTCCTAGACGCGGTCAATTTCACATCGCTGGTGACCGCAGGCGCCTGACCGGTACCCCTATCTGCGCAGTACCGTTGCCCGCATGTCGGTAGCAACGCGCTTCGCGTTCACCCCTGCAGCCAGTCCAGCCACCGATGAGTGGATTCAACAAGTCTTCGCCAACCCTGGCTTCGCGCGGCACCACACCGACTACATGGTGCGCGTTGACTGGACCACCGATGACGGTTGGCACAGCCCGCGGGTGTTGCCATACGGACCGCTGTCACTGGACCCCGCGACCAGTGCTCTGCATTACGGCCAAGAGATCTTCGAGGGACTCAAGGCCTACCGCTACAGCGACGGTTCCGTCGTTTGCTTTCGTCCAGAGCAGAACGCCGCGCGGTTCGCTCGCAGTGCTCAACGCTTGGCGATGCCGTCACTGCCGGAGGAGCTGTTCCTGAGTTCCATCGAGTCGCTGCTGCAGCACGATTCCCGTTGGGTACCCAGCGGCAGCGAGTCATCGCTGTACCTACGTCCGTTCATGTTCGCCACCGAGCCAGTGCTCGGGGTCAAGCCTTCGAACTCCTACGCCTACCTACTCATCGCGGCCCCCGCTGGCTCGTATTTCCCTGGCGGCATCAAGCCCGTGACGGTGTGGATCTCCACGGAGTACGTGCGCGCGGCGCCCGGGGGTACTGGCGAGGCTAAAGCAGCCGGCAACTACGCGGCGTCCTTGGTCGCGCAGGCGCAGGCAGCAGAGCAGGGATGCGACCAGGTCGTGTGGCTAGACGCAGTACACCGCAAGTACATCGAGGAAGTCGGGGCGATGAACCTGGCCTTTGTCTTCGGCCGCGGGGACAACGCGCAGATTGTCACTCCGCCGCTGTCTGGGTCGCTGCTCCCCGGTGTCACACGGATGTCACTGCTGCAGGTCGCCGCCGACCTCGGCTACTCGGTGGCCGAGCGGGCGGTCTCGGTGGATGAGTGGCGTGCTGGCTGTGCCAGTGGTGACATCACTGAGGTTTTCGGATGTGGCACCGCAGCAGTGATCACCCCAGTGGGTGCGGTGAAGTCAGCCGTCGGCAACTGGACGGTCGGCGATGGCGCACCTGGCGCGGTCACCATGAGGTTGCGCGAACAACTGCTCGCAATCCAGACGGGTGCGGCGCCGGACCGCCACGGCTGGATTCGGCGGATGGCCTAGTCATGCGCATCGGCCGAGTCGCTTTCGGCGACACCATTGCCTACGGCGTTGTCAGTGACGATGCCGGTCTCACCGCCGACGGCACGTGGACTGGCACGATCTCGTTGGTCGAAGGTGTTCCCTTCGGTGGCTCGGTGTCTGCAACTGGAGTAGTCAAGCGGCTCAGCGATGTTCGCCTGCTCGCACCGGTCATGCCGAGCAAAATCGTTGCAATCGGCAAGAACTACGTGGAGCATGCCGCTGAGATGAACGGTGATGTGCCGTCCGAGCCGTTGATGTTTCTCAAACCCTCAAGCAGCATCATCGGTCCAGGTGAGGCCATTCGTCTGCCTGCAGCGTCACACATCGTTCACCATGAGGCAGAGCTCGCAGTGGTCATCTCGCGTATGTGCCGCGATATTGCGCCCGAGGATGCGCTGACTGCGGTGCTCGGTTACACATGTGCGAACGATGTTTCCGCGCGAGACTTGCAGAAGGCCGACGGACAGTGGGCGCGTGCCAAGGGCTTCGACACGTTCTGCCCGCTAGGCCCGTGGATCGAGACCGAAATTGACCCCGCAGCCACGAGTGTGCGTTGCTGTGTCAATGACACTGTGACACAGGACGGCAATACCGAGGACATGGTTTTTGATGTGCAAACCATCATCGCTGCCATCTCATCGGTGATGACTCTCATTCCGGGGGATGTCATCCTCACTGGCACCCCTGCGGGAGTCGGTCCAATCGCCGCGGGCGACACCGTGTACGTGGAATGCGGCGGTATCGGCATCCTGCCCAACCCTGTCGTCACTCGCTGAGCCGAACGCTCAGCGGCAGGCGCGCGCCCGATAGCCTGCGTCCATGCCCGCACGCCCGATTCCAGCTGACGCACCAGTGCGCGTGCGCTTCTGCCCATCGCCCACCGGCAACCCGCATGTGGGCATGGTTCGAACTGCGCTGTTCAACTGGGCGTATGCGCGTCACACTGGTGGCACGTTTGTCTTCCGCATCGAGGACACCGACTCTGCCCGCGACAGCGAAGATTCATACGAAGCCCTACTGGCGTCGCTGCGATGGCTGGGATTCGACTGGGACGAGGGTCCTGAAGTCGGTGGCCCACATGCGCCGTATCGGCAGTCGCAGCGGATGGACATCTACGCCGATGTCGCCGCTCGGCTCGAAGCGGGCGGGTTCGCCTATCGCTGCTTTTGCACCCCCGAAGAACTCGAAGAGCGGCGCGAAGCCGCGCGTGCAGCGGGCAAGACGCCCGGCTACGACGGCCACTGCCGACATCTGACTGATGCCGAGCGTGCCGAACTGCGCAGCCAGGGACGTCAGGCGGCTCTGCGTTTCCGCATGCCAGGCCACGACTTCACCTGGAACGATCTCGTCCGGGGCGAGCTGGGCTTTGCGGCTGAGCATGTGCCGGACTACGTGCTGGTGCGGGCGAATGGCGAACCGCTCTACACCTTGGTGAACCCAGTGGACGATGCGTTGATGCGGGTGACGCACGTCTTGCGTGGTGAAGATCTGCTGTCAAGCACTCCGCGTCAAATCGCGCTGTACGACGCACTCGCCGACATCGGCGTAGGAGACGGCAGTGTCCCGCATTTCGGGCACCTGCCGTATGTCATGGGCGAGGGCAACCGCAAGCTCAGCAAGCGCGATCCGGAGTCTTCCTTGCAGATGTACCGCGACAACGGTTATCTGCCAGAAGGCCTGACGAACTATCTGGCGTTGCTGGGTTGGTCATTTGGAGAAGACCGCGAGTTCTTCTCGAAACAACAGATGGCAGAAGTCTTTGATGTTACGCGCGTTAACCCCAATCCTGCGAGATTCGATCTTGCGAAGTGCACTGCCATCAACGGTGACTGGGTTCGTCACCTCGACGCCAGTGACCTGGCTGCGAGACTCGTGCCGTACCTGCAGGAAGCAGGCGTCCTCCCCGAAGTGGTCAGTGCCGAAGCGCACGCGGTACTACTCGCAGCCGTGCCCCTCATCCAAGAGCGAATGGAGGTGCTCACCCAGGGCGTGGCGATGCTGGCTTTCTTGTTCACCGCCGAGCGGTTCGCGGTAGATGCCCAGGATGCAGCCGCAGTCCTGACTGCAGACAGTGCACCCGTCTTGGAAGCTGCGCACGCGGCGCTGACCAAAGTTGAGCAGTGGGATGCGGCCGCAATCGAGACCGCCCTACGCGATGCTTTGATCTCAGGGCTGGGTCTCAAGCCCAAGGTGGCATTCACCGCAGTTCGCGTGGCAGTGACCGGGCGGCGGGTATCTCCGCCGTTGTTCGAGTCGTTGGAGTTGCTTGGTCGTGATGTGAGCCTGACCCGGCTTGATGCAGCGCGGGCAAAGTCTTAAACAGTCCTGGTCCGGCGCAACTGCTGGGACGCCGCAGGGAACCAGAAATGACGATGCCGGCCGTGCTTGCACACAACCGGCATAGTCCGTAGCCCCGACGGGATTCGAACCCGCGCTACCGCCTTGAGAGGGCGGCGTGCTAGGCC
>CAYFKX010000099.1:0-101 GCA_964343545.1 uncultured Bifidobacteriaceae bacterium
GTCCAGTACGGGCTCGGCAGCAGTACCTCATCGCCCGGGTCCAAGATGGTGGCGAAAGCGTTGTACAGGGCCTGCTTGCCGCCGTTGGTGACGAGAACCTG
>CAYFKX010000099.1:111-5036 GCA_964343545.1 uncultured Bifidobacteriaceae bacterium
CCGGAGGTTTCATCGGTCGGCACTACGACAGTGGTACCACCGGCGAGGGCGATCGACTCGGGGTAGGTAGTCCAGTACGGGCTCGGCAGCAGTACCTCATCGCCTGGGTCCAAGATGGTGGCGAACGCGTTGTATAGGGCCTGCTTGCCGCCGTTGGTGACGAGCACCTGCTCGGGGGTGACGGTGACCGCGTTGTCCCGCGCCGTGACGTCGCAAATGGCCTGCCGAAGGGCCGGCAAGCCGGGCGTAGGGGAGTACTTGTGCCACTTGGGGTCTCGGGCGGCGGCCACGGCAGCATCCACGATGTGTGCTGGGGTGGCGAAATCCGGTTCGCCGGCGCCGAAGCCGACCACGGGCCGCCCGGCGGCCATCAGGGCTTTGGCCTTGGCGTCAACCGCCAGAGTCGCACTCTCGGCAATGGCCCCGATGCGCGCTGAAACCCGGCGGGGGGCGGAAGCAGCAGTCATGGGACGAATCTTGCTCTGCTCAGGTACCGCGCGCGCGGGCACCTGCCGACTTGCTGCACTGGCAACGTGGGCGAACGCTGGGATCGTCGAGCAGGTCATGCGGTGAGAGCCTGAAAAACCGCGGGGCTTAGACTCCACCCCCTGCGGTGGCTCGGTCACCGCTGCGCGAGCATGCCTTGTGACCCCGTGAGCTTCCGTTCACCGGGGCATCGGCATGGTCAACCGGCGGCGTCTGGGTACAACACAGGGTCGTAGCTCAATTGGTAGAGCACCGGTCTCCAAAACCGGGGGTTGGGGGTTCGAGTCCCTCCGACCCTGCTCCACCGCAGATGCACTACCCGCACGACAACGCACACCGAACGAAGGACGGCCACAGTGAACGACACAACAGTCGACCGGCACGACGAACCTGCCGGCGAGCGCAAGGGGTTGTTCGCGCGCATCGGCTTGTTCTACCGCCAGATGATCATTGAGTTGGGCAAGGTCGTGTGGCCCACGCGCAACCAACTCGTCACCTATACCTGGGTGGTCATCGGTTTCGTCAGCCTGCTGGCAGTCCTCGTCGCCGTCGCCGACCTCGGTCTGGCCAAGGCCGTTCTGACGATTTTCGGTAAGTGAGTGGCCACGTGAACTTTGAGGAGAGTGACCTCGCCGTGAGCGAGATCGACAACGAGAGTGCCGCTGCGCAGCAGTCCGAGCCCAGTGGCTTCGACGCGCCCGCAGAGGGAGCACCTGAAGCGCAAGCGCCAGCCGACGGCGCCGCCGCCGATGCACCGGCAGTTGAACTCGCTGACGGTGACGAGGTCGAGGCGGTTGATGTCGTAGATGCTGCGTCTGCCGATGGGCTTGCGGGTGAGTCTGCGGATGTACCGGCGGATGAGTCCGCTGACGACGTGGCGCATGCTGATGCTGAGGCACTCGAGATTCAGGCCGCGGGCGCTGACAGTTCTCAAGCCGATGCCGAAGCTGACGCTGACGACGACGAAGATCCAGTTGAGGCGTTCAAGATGCGCATGCGTTTGCAGCCGGGGGAGTGGTTCGTCGTGCACTCCGCCTCCGGCAAGGAGAAGACGGTTCGCAATAACTTGCATGCGCGTATCACCACGTTGAACATGGAAGAGCACATTTTCGAAGTGCAGGTTCCGACTGAGGAGTACTTCGAGATCAAGTCTGGTGTGCGCAAGTTGCGTGAGCGCCCGAAGTTTCCTGGCTACGTGCTCGTGCGCATGGACCTGACTGACGAGTCTTGGGGAGTCGTTCGGCACACCCCTGGTGTGACCGGGTTCGTCGGCCACGGTCACCAGCCGTCTGCGTTGACTCTGGACGAGGTCGCCAACCTGCTGGCCCCTGCGGTTGAAAAGAAGGCCGTTGCTGCGGGTGCAGTCGGCCCGACGCCAGTGAAGGCCGTCGAGGTGGACTTCGCCGTCGGTGACTCGGTCACCATCATCGACGGGCCGTTCGCCACACTGCACGCGACGATTTCCGAGATCAACATCGACGCCCAGAAGGTCGTCGGCCTCACCGAAATCTTCGGCCGGGAGACCCCGGTTGAACTGTCATTTACCCAGATTCAGAAGAACTGAACTGATCCAACCGACTGAAAGAAGACACCACCATGCCACCGAAGAAGAAGGTCTCAGCAATCATCAAGCTGCAGATCCAAGCTGGCGCAGCGAACCCCGCACCGCCCGTGGGCCCGGCCCTCGGTCAGCACGGTGTCAACATCATGGAGTTCTGCAAGGCCTACAACGCTGAGACTGAGAGCCAGCGCGGGCAGATCATCCCGGTTGAGATCACCGTCTACGAAGACCGCTCGTTCACCTTCATCACCAAGACCCCGCCAGCCGCGCGCTTGATCCTCAAGGCGGCCGGCGTCGAGAAGGGCTCGGGCGTTCCGAACAAGACCAAGGTGGCGACCATCACCAAGGACCAGGTGCGCGAGATCGCCCAGGTCAAGGCCGAGGACTTGAACGCGAACGACGTCGACATGGCGATGCGCATCATTGAGGGCACCGCGCGTTCGATGGGTGTGACCGTCGTCGACTGACGAAGTCACAGTTCGACCCGATGACACCCGTCATCGGGGTGGGAGGGCCGAGAGCCGGTCCGCTACGACCACAACCAAGGAGAAGGAAATGCAACGCAGCAAGGCATGGAAGAAAGCGTCTGAGACCGTCGACGCATCGGTTCTCTACGCACCGCTGGCCGCAGTGAAGCTGGCCAAGAGCACGGCCACCACCAAGTTCGACCCCACCGTCGAGGTCTCGATGTGCCTCGGTGTCGACCCGCGCAAGGCCGACCAGATGGTCCGCGGAACGGTCAACCTGCCCCACGGCACGGGCAAGACCGCGCGCGTCATCGTCTTCGCCGCGGCCGACAAGGCCGAGGAGGCGCGTGCCGCCGGAGCCGACGAGGTCGGCGCCGATGAGCTCATCGACCGGGTCGCCGGTGGCTGGACCGCATTCGACGCCGTCGTCGCCACCCCCGACATGATGGGCAAGGTCGGTCGCCTCGGCAAGGTGCTCGGCCCGCGAGGCCTCATGCCCAACCCGAAGACCGGCACCGTGACGATGGACGTGGCCAAGGCGGTCAGTGACATCAAGGGCGGCAAGATCGAGTTCCGCGTCGACAAGCACGCCAACCTGCAGTTCATCATCGGCAAGGCGTCGTTCAGCGAGACCCAGCTGGTGGAGAACTACGCGGCTGCCCTAGACGAGGTCCTGCGTCTGAAGCCCTCGAGCTCCAAAGGCCGCTACATCAAGAAGGCCGTCTTCTCGACGACCATGGGCCCCGGAATTCCGGTGGACCCGATGAAGACCACGCATCTGTTGGAGGAGGACGGGGCCTGAGCCTTGTCTTCACCCCGTGACTGTGGGGCCGGCCCGTACGCGGGTCGGCCCCACATCGCATTCTCAGGCCAGGTGCGGACCTTGCTGCGCAGCGGCGGTGACCCTGCTGCGCACCTGATGTGCGCTGGTCTGTATCGTTCGCGCAGACCGAAGACCGCCGGTTGGACCATCATCTGCCGCAAGGCAGTGTGACCCGAAGGCCGTGAGGACGAGCAATCGCCCGCACCGCCGGCGCAGGCAGCACGACCATTCACGCGCATCATGCGCGTTCCCTTGGTCCGGTGTGGCTTGCGCAGTGCGCGCAGCGCACCGGATTTCGCATGTATGGGCCTGCTAGGTCTTTCCACGAGGAGACGAGGAGTGCCGCATGGCTCGCCCCGACAAGGTGCAGGCAGTTGCCGACATCGCCGAAGAGTTCCAGGCCAGCAGCGCTGCTGTGCTCACTGAGTACCGCGGTCTGACCGTGGGCCAGCTCAAGCAGCTGCGTCGCGCCCTCGGCACTGAGACCACGTATGCCGTCGTCAAGAACACGTTGGCCAAGATCGGCGCAAGCCAAGCCGGTGTCACTGGTCTTGACGACATGCTCGCTGGCCCTAGTGCCATCGCGTTCGTCAAGGGTGACCCAGTTGAGGCTGCCAAGGGACTGCGCGCTTTCGCCAAGGAGTTCCCGCTGCTCGTCATCAAGGGCGGCTGGATGGACGGCAAGGTCCTGTCCGCCACGGAAATCAACAAACTCGCCGACCTTGAGTCGCGCGAGGTCTTGCTGGCCAAGCTTGCTGGTGCGATGAACGCCAGCCTGTCGAAGGCAGCCGCGTTGTTCCAGGCTCCGCTGTCCAAGGCAGCGCGCACCATTGAGGCGCTGCGCATGGCTGCTGCAGCCAACCCGGCCTTGCTGTCTGGTGCCGAGCAGGCACCGGCTGCTGCGGTGTCGGAGCCGGTTGCAGACGACACCCCGGCCGTTGAGGCCACCACTGAGGATTCGGCGCCCAGCGCCGATGCTGCTGCGACCGAGGCTCCGGCCGAGGTTGCCGCAGAAAGTACCGAGGCTGCAGATGTTGCCGAGGACGCGACCGAGGGCTGATAGCCCGCACCAACCCCAGCGCGCCCGGCAGTTCGGCGCAATCGACACAACCAGGAAGGACCGCCGACATGGCAAAGCTCAGCACTGAAGACCTGCTCGAGGCGTTCAAGGAAATGACGCTGATCGAGCTCTCCGAGTTCGTTTCGCAGTTCGAAGACACCTTTGGCGTGACCGCAGCCGCTCCGGTTGCTGTTGCAGCTGCCCCGGCCGCCGGTGGCGCCGGTGGTGGCGCCGCTGACGCCGGCGAGGAGCAGGACGAGTTCGACGTCATCCTCGAGGACGGCGGCGACAAGAAGATCCAGGTCATCAAGGAGGTGCGTACCCTCACCAACCTCGGCCTGAAGGAGGCCAAGGACCTCGTGGAGGGTGCCCCCAAGCCGGTTCTCGAGAAGGTGAAGAAGGACGACGCAGCCAAGGCCAAGGAGTTGCTCGAGGCCGCGGGCGCGAAGGTCACCATCAAGTAGTCCCCAGCAGTAACTCAACGGTGGCGGTCCCCAACGGGGCCGCCACCATTGTTTTGCGCCAGAC
>CAYFKX010000100.1:0-5019 GCA_964343545.1 uncultured Bifidobacteriaceae bacterium
GGGGGCTGGGCGCGGCGGCTTGGTCGCCGGGGCACCAGTGCCCAGCCGACTGCCTTGGATGCTGCCGCGCGCTCGTTGCATGTGCCAAGGCTACGGAACTCACCGCACACCCGCGCCCGTTCGCGTGGCGCATCCCACGCCTTCAGCGCCGCACGTGATTCGGACATATCTAGCCCGTTCAGGCGGTACCGCCCCGTGGCGGGTAGCCTTAGCGGGTTGCGACAGACCCTGTCAGCTGAGTGCGCCCCTTCCCCCCGGACACCCGTGGGCCAAGCGCGCGCCTGACAGAGCCTGGCAATCGGGTCCACGACCCGCGGAGAGACCGCGGGGCATCGCAGACCCGCGGAGAGGACATCACCAAAAATGCCTTCAGTACGGGTAGCCATCGTCGGCGTCGGCAACTGCGCCGCCTCCCTCGTGCAGGGAGTGCACTACTACCGGGATGCAGACCCGGCCAGCCGCATCCCCGGCCTTATGCACGTCACCTTCGGGCCGTACCACATCAGCGATGTTGAGTTCGTCGCCGCGTTCGATGTGGACGCAAAGAAGGTCGGCCTGGACATCGCCGACGCCATCCTGGCCAGCGAGAACAACACCATCAAGATCTGTGATGTGCCCGCCACGGGCGTGACCGTGCAGCGTGGCCACACCTACGACGGCCTTGGCCGCTACTACAGCAAGATGATCGATGAGTCCGCCGCCGACCCAGTTGACGTCGTCAAGGTACTGAAGGACACGCAGGCTGATGTCCTCGTGTGCTACCTGCCAGTTGGCTCCGAGGACGCAACCCGCTTCTACGCGCAGTGCGCCCTCGATGCCGGGGTTGCGTTCGTCAACGCACTGCCGGTGTTCATCGCAGGCACCAAGGAGTGGGCAGACAAGTTCACAGCAGCGGGTGTGCCCATCGTCGGTGACGACATCAAGTCTCAGGTCGGTGCGACCATCACCCACCGCGTGCTCGCGAAGCTTTTCGAGGACCGCGGTGTGACGTTGATGCGCACTATGCAACTGAACGTTGGCGGCAACATGGACTTCATGAACATGCTCGAGCGTGAGCGCCTGGAGTCCAAGAAAATCTCCAAGACTCAGGCCGTGACCAGCAACACCTCCGCAGTGCTCGGCGAGAAAGACGTCCACATTGGCCCGAGTGACTACGTCGCCTGGCTCGATGACCGCAAGTGGGCATATGTGCGCTTGGAGGGCAAGGCCTTCGGCGATGTGCCGTTGAACCTGGAGTACAAGCTCGAGGTCTGGGACTCCCCGAACTCCGCTGGCGTCATCATTGATGCGGTGCGCGCGGCGAAGATCGCCAAGGATCGCGGTATCGGCGGCCCCATCTTGAGTGCGTCCGCCTACTTCATGAAGTCTCCGCCGGTACAGATGCCTGACGACGAGGCCTTCGAGAAGGTCGAAGCGTTCATCCGCGGCGAGGTCGAGCGCTGACCCGCACGCTGTGTTGATTGGGCAGCGCCACCTGCTGCCTGACCTGAAGGCCCCGCGCCTGCCGAAGACGGCAGCCGGGGCCTTCAGTCTGTGTCAGGCTCTGCCCACGATGTCCGAGCACTCTCACGACAACAGCGGCGGCCGGCGCACCTCACTGCGCCACTTGCTGCGCCATCGTTCGTTTCGGCTGCTACTCACTGCACGTCTGCTCGGACAAAGTGGCGATGGGCTGCTGCAGGGCGCGTTAGTCGGGTACTCACTGTTTTCCCCCGAGAAGCAGGCAACTGCCGCTGGCATCGCCGCAGCATTCGCGTTGCTCTTACTTCCCTACTCAGTGCTTGGACCGTTCGTCGGAGTCCTGATCGACCGCATCCCGCGCCGCCGCGTCATTGCGACGGGCAATGTCACGCGGGCCTTTGTGGTGGTCGGCATCGGAGTATGTGTGTTGCGCGATGCCCCGTACGCGCTGCTCATCCCGCTGGTCTTGCTTGCACTTGCCGTGAATCGGATGGTGCTCACATCACATGCCGCGTCGATCGCATGCACTGTGACAGCACAAGAGCGCATCGGTGCGAACTCCTTGGCACCCACTCTCGGCAGCGGTGCCAGCGCGGTGGCGACGGTGGTCTCACCAGGGTTGGTCAAGATTCTCGGCGATGATGCGGCAGCGACAGCGGTCACCATCGTGTTCGTCGCGGCGGTGTGGGTGGCAGCGAGCGCCGTCATCAGCCGGGTCGGACGCGACGTCCTCGGGCCACACCACAGCACCAACGCTGCGGCAGGCGAGATCAACTGGCTTGACGACCGTGCCAACGGGGGCGCCACGCCTTCGGATAATTCGGCATCGCTAAAGGCAGCGGGCGACGACGTTGAGCCGCCGCTTCATCCACTACGCGATATCACCACTGGGTTGCGCACTCTCATGACCCATCGCAGTGCAGCCCGTGCCATCGGAATCATCGCGGTACACCGCGCACTGTTCGGGTTCACCCTGCTTGTCACCATCATGCACGCGCGTAGCGAACTAGTCACTCAACCAGGCGCTCGGCTGGAAGCACTGGCTGGCGTCGCAGCAGTCGGCGCCCTCGCGGCAGTCGGCACACTTATCGGAGCCGCGCTTGCTCCGAGGGTCGTTCGCGCCTGGGGTCCAATCCGCACTGGCGGCTTGGGTCTCGGCATCGCGGGAATCATCATCCCCATGGGCTGGTGGTACGGCATGGCTCACGAACTAGCAGTGATGTATGCGGCCGCGCCCATGATCGGCATCAGCTACGCGGCGATCCGGGTGAGTAGCGACACCATCGTGCAGTCGGTCATCGCCGACGACACCCGCGGCCGTGTGTTCAGCGTCTACGACATCCTCATGAACGTGAGCATGGTTTCCGGAATCAGCATTGCAGCGTGGTTTTTGGACTCCCGTAACGTCGCCCTCTTCGTAGCTGCCGGCATCGTGGTACTCCTCGCCGCCGTCTACGCTCGCAGCAGCCGACGATTGACCGCGCACGAGTCGGCGGCCATTGCCACAACTCGGTGACCCGGCAGCACGTGTGCGCTGGTGTACCTTGCGACACATGAGCAGCCATCGGCGATCCCTCTGGTCCACAGCGGCTGCGTATGCGACGGCGGCAGCGCTGCTCGCGGCGGCTCTGAGCGGATGCGCGACGAATCGGCAAGTGCCCGCCCCTGCGGTCACGACATTCCTGACACCGTCAATCGACCACCAGGGCAACGGCAGTTCGCAAGCGGTGGCTGGCCCCGTCACGCGGGCCTGGGCTCAAGCCTTGTCTTCGTTTGTGGCCGCCTACCCACGCGCTGCGACAGAAAAGCAAAAGCGATCGTTCAACCAGGCACTCATTCCGCAGACGTCGGTCGCAACAACCTGCGACCCGGAGGATGCCACGCACTGTTGGCTCGGCCCAGAGACCGCGCGGCGCACCTGGATGGTGCTCAGCGACGGGGCTATCACCCAGTGGCTGCCCGCGCTGGCACGGATTGTCGGTAGGCAAGGCAACCTGCGGATCGACTTTTTCGTCCTACCCAACTGCGTCAACAGTCTGGACCGCGAAGGACTCCTCGGTGTCGGCGAATTCGGCACCACCGCTGAGATGGTTGATGCGTGTGTCGCGATGCATGACCGAGCGCTCGCCTTTGCCCGCAGCACCCGACCTGACCTGGCCATATTGGCGGGCAACGCTCAACGCGTGGGAACCAAGCGCGAGTCGGTGTACCGCGCCGGGCTGCTCAACATGATTGACGAGTTGCAGCGGCGTAGCGAAGTTCGCCTGCTGGGCAAGACACCGCAGTGGAATGTCATCGCGGTCGACTGCCTCAACGAGGAAATGTCGAATCTGCCGAGTTGCTTTGGGCGCACGAGCACGAACAATCGGCCAATCAGTTTCCAAAAGTCGGTTGCAACCGAGGCGAAAGTGACGTTCATCGACACCCGCCCGTGGTTTTGTAGCGGCGCAATCTGCCCGCTGTTCATTCACGATGACATCGCCACCATCGACGGCTCCCGAGTTGCCCCCGACATGGCCGTGGCTCTGGCGGATGTGCTGTACGAGAACTTGACGGCCAGCAAGTAGGGAGACAAAGGCGGTGGTCCGCCGTCAAGCGTGTTGCTGTGCCCACCAGGTGAGCAGTGCCTGCTCGGCTTGCGCCTGCGACAGTGGTCCTTGGTCGAGCCGCACCTCCAGCAGGAACTTGTAGGCACGGCCGACCATCGGCCCCTCAGGCAGGTCAAGCAATTCCATGATCTGTTGACCATTCAAATCTGGTCGGATGGAATCCAGTTCTTCTTGCTCGCGCAGCACGTCGATTCGTTGCTCAAGATGGTCGTAGGCAGACCGCAGTGCGGCTGCCTTGCGCTGATTGCGGGTGGTGCAGTCGGCGCGGGTGAGCTTGTGCAGTCGGGTCAACTGCGAACCCGCATCACGCACATAGCGCCGCACTGCTGAGTCAGTCCACTCGCCAGTGCCGTAGCCATGGAACCGCAGGTGCAACTCAATGAGTAGGCACACCGCGTCAATCTCGTCGTTGGAGAAACGGAGAGCCTGCATCCGCTTGCGGGCGATGCGTGCTCCCACAACCTCGTGATGGTGGAAGGAAACCCCGCCACCAGCCTCGAACTTTCGTGTCTTGGGCTTTCCAATGTCATGCAGTAGCGCGGCCAAGCGCAGCACCAGGTCTGGTTCGCTGGTTGGTTCGTGCGTGCGCTCAAGTTCGATGGCTTGCTCCAGCACTATCAGCGAATGCTCATACACATCTTTGTGACGGTGGTGCTCGTCAATCTCTAGGGCAAGGGCTGGCAGTTCCGGCAACACCCGGGCAGCCAATCCGGTCACCACGAGCAGTTCTAGGCCCCAGCGGGGGTCGGGGGACAACAGCAACTTGGAGATTTCATCGCGCACTCGTTCAGCACTGATGATGTCGATGCGTTCCACCAAATCGGTCATCGCCGCCCGCACATCCGCATGCACGAGGAACCCGAGTTGACTGCAGAAACGTGCCGCCCGCATCATCCGCAGCCGACTCATTTACCGACGATCCGCTGCGGATGATGCGGGCGGCCCGTTT
>CAYFKX010000101.1:0-4999 GCA_964343545.1 uncultured Bifidobacteriaceae bacterium
AGACGATATGCCGCCGCTTTCAGCAGCAAGAGCCCGCCAATCATCAGCGACAACTGCCGCTTCACGCCGCCGCCGAGGCGGTCAGTACCGCGGGCTTGCAAATTGATGGAACCCGCGACGTAGTGCGTGACTACCGACGCGATGATTGCGGAAATCACGATTGAGAAGCCGACACTGAGCAAGAACCGCTGGAAGGGATAGGTGAACACAAAATAAGAGATGTCCCGACCGAACTGGGCGTCCTTGTCGCCGAAATCAGCACGGTTCAAGTAGAGCTGCACTGTCTGCCACTGACTTGCCGCAGACGAGCCAGCGAAGAACCCCAGCACCAGGGAGATGACGAAAGTGACGCGTGCGCGAATCGGTTCGAACATGAGCCGGTAACGCTCAACTGAGGATGGTTGAGCACCCAGTGCGAGTTGTGGGCGCGAGCGCCAAGCAAGATTGATTGCGGCAAAGATGGCTGCGGCGGTGAGCAACCACACCGACAGCAGCAGACCCCACCGCGATGCCAGGTTCGTGGTGAACACGCTAACGGCGTCGACGGACTGAAACCACATGAACTCCGTCGCGATCGACACCGCGAAGCCGCCCACGACGAGCAATGCGCCGACGACGACGAGCGTCGGCCGCCAGGCGCGGCTGCGCGCACCGCGTTCGCCGAATCGGGAGCTGGGTACTTCGGACATGGGATTCCTCCTGGTCAGCGGGCACTTCGCCCATGCACACAGACACTACTTGCGGCAGGCGGAAACGCCACTTGAACCCTTCTGCGCGAAGGCACTGACGGCGTCGACCGCTTCAGCAAGGTGTGAAACCGCTGCCACAGTCAATCCCTGCGGGATATTGCCGACAACTTCATCGCAGTTTTCACTCGGCGCGAGGAACAGTCGAGCCCCTGCACGCTTTGCTGCCACCATCTTTTGGCGGATACCGCCGATGCCGCCCACCTTGCCGTCGATGGACATTGTTCCTGTGCCTGCGACGAAGACGCCACCAGTCATCTGTCCTGGGGTCAGCTTGTCGACCACACCGAGAGCAAACATCATTCCCGCGCTGGGACCGCCAACCCGATCAAGAGTGAATGTGATGGGAAACGGCGGCTTGGCGATGGCAGCAACACCCACGCCGATGTACGACTTTCCGGGGTGCTCTGGGTGCTCGCGAGTTGTGACTTTGATGGTGGTCACTTTGCCGCCGCTGCGCATGGAGAGGGCCACGGTGGAACCGATAGCCACCTGACGAATCGCGGTCACCACGTCCTGCGGCGTCTTGATGCGGGCACCATTCACCTGAAGGAACTCATCCCCTGGGTTTATTGACTTGGCGGACGGTCCGTCCATGCTGACTGAACCTGCAACGACACGCAAAGTGGTTGGGATCTTCAAGTACGCCATCGCGGCGGCAACAGCCTCGCCCTGCGAGTCAGCAAACATCTCCTTGTTCTCTTGGCGAACCTGCTCGGCGGTCGCTTGCGGCGGATACAGCACGGACCGAGGAACGATGTCGATATTCGGGTCGAACCACGCCCGTAGCGCGGTGAAGACGTCCAGGCCTCCCTCAGGACCGCCGGTCTCGCGGATGGTCACAAGGTCGAGGTGTCCGCCAGTCGGGTAGGTCGCCCGCTTGGAAATCGTGATGAGCGGGGTCTTGTTGTACTCGCCGATTGTGTTGAAGGTCGGCCCCGGCGACAAAGCCACGAAAGGCACTGGCAGCAGCGCGAGCACCGCGCCGACGACGACCAACAGGACGAACGACACCACTGCCTGACGACTGCGCGGGCTGAGGTCTGCCGGGCGACCCTCTGAGTCCTCAATGAGACTTGTCATCGTCGACCCTGTGGGTCATCTCGGTGGGCAGGCTGTGCTGAGGCTGGGGTGGAGTCGAGGTCGGGTTCATCATGCATACGTGCCATTGCCCCTTTGAATCGGTGTAGCCGTTGCACGGTGATGACGGGGTCACGATGTACTGATGCCCGCGAGCGCCACAACACGATGAACCAAGCCGTGAGCGTGGCACCAATCGGCACGGTCCACCACCACATCACTGCCATGCTCACCACCATCGCCTCAGGGAACGGGCGCGCCCCTACCTCGGGGTCCGGGTCCCTCGGGGTCCGGGTCCGCCTCGTGCCCCACTGTAGAGCCGTCTGCACTGCGCATGAGGTCCACTCCGATGCTTTTGCGAAGCCGCACACGTAACGTATGTCGAACTACGGTGGCCGCGCAGCGAACGGGCAGAGTGCGCGATAGTGCTCACTGGCGGGATAGTTATCCCAAGAGCCGTGCATGCCTGCCCCCGAGTGGGTGCTGCGCGGTGGTCCACATGCGAGCCGATAGGACGGTCAATGACACAAGGTTTCGGATTCACTGGCGGTGACCCCGACAAGGAACCAAATCCCATGAGCGGGCTCGGTGACATGCTGCAGTCCATCGGTCGCATGCTGTCCCAAGGCACATCGGCCACGTCCCTGTCTGCAGCAAGCTTGCGCCAGATGTCTGCGATGCACATGCCCAGCCACCGCATCGTGGAGCCCAAGATGACCGCTGCCGTGGTGGCAGCCGGTGAGTTGGCGGACATGTGGCTTGACGACGTTACCCAGCTGCCGCGCGGACCCCAACCGCTGCGCGCATGGTCGCCACAAGAATGGCTGGAGGCCAGTGCGGCAGGTTGGGTCTCGCTGGCAACACCGGTCATCGAGGGAACAGCACGCGCGAGTACCGCCGCACTGACCGGGCTGTCAGGTTCATTGCCGTTCGCCGGTCTCGACGTAGCACCCGAATCCACGGACACTGGTCAGGCGTTCGGCCCAGCAGCTGCGGGGATGCCCGCACAGTTGGCAAGTCTGGCCCAGCACATGACAAGCGTGATGCTGCAACAGCAACTTGCGAGCACTGTTGCACAACTCAGCGGCGAGATTCTTAGCGTGAGTGAGCTTGCCTTTGGCGTCACCCGTGGTGTCGCCGCTGTGATGCCCCACGAGATTGAGATGTTTGCCGACAGCCTGGATCTGCCAAAGGACCATGCGCTGCTGTGGTGCGCACTGAGGGAAACTGCCTACCAGCGTGTGGTCGCGCACGCGCCGTGGCTCACCAAAGCCCTCAGCGATGCAGTCGCCACACATGCGGCAACGTTGCGTGTCGACACTGACGGCCTGACTGACGCGCTCGCGAACGTCGATCCCATGAACCCCGAGTCGCTGCAGGCGCTGGCTGGCTCTGGACTACTGCAACCAAGGCCCAGTGACACCGGGATTGCTGCTGCCGCTCGAGTAGAAGCGATGTATGCCCTCATCGAAGGTTGGGTCGATACCGTGGTGGCAGGTGCCGCCGCACAGCGATTGACCTCGCATGCGGCATTGGCCGAAGCAGCACAACGCCGGCGAGCCACGGGCAGCCCGGCTCAGAAGGCGCTGGGCGCACTGCTCGGCCTCGACCTGTCGGCCAAACGCATCCGCACCGCCGCTGGCTTGTGGGAGTACATCGGCAACAAGTACTCCGCGTCGCTGCGAGACGGACTCTGGGCTCACCCTGACCTCATCCCCGGTGCTGCCGATCTCATTGACCCCACTGACTTTCTGGCAGCACTTGCCGCGCAGCAGCCTGAGAACTAAAGCTGCTCAGGTCATTTGTACAGGCCCACCTGAGCACGGGACCGGGTTCGAGAAGCGGTCAGATAACGTCGTCAAACAACCCCAACTGCGTTGCGATGCCAGCGTTGGGATTGCCCCGCTGCCATTGCCACGTGACGCCCTCGAGGAATCCTCGCGCTTTGGCGGTGTGCGGGTACTTGCTGACGAGTGCTTCGAATTGCTCACCGTGGTCGGCGTACATCAAGTGCGCGCACTCGTGGACCAGGACGTAGTCCACGACAAACTCAGGCATTCCCTGTAGCCGATCCGAGAGCCGGATGGTCTGGTCTGCGGTGGTGCACGTGCCCCACACCCGCGTCTGCTGCGACGTCCAGCGCACGCTCACCGGGTGCGGAAACTCTGGACCCAACCAACGCTGCACCAGTTCCCGCGCCCGAGCCATGAGGTCGTCGTCAGAGGTGCGCGTACCTTGTGAGTCTTTCGCAATCTTTGTGAGCAACTGCCCCGCGAGTTCAAGTAGTTCAGTCTGTGAGATCCGCACGGGAGCGGAAATGACGACGACCCCTTCCTCGCGAAAGGCCGACACTGAGCGCCGTCTGCGCTCGGAACGTCGTAACTCCACTGCGGCAATGCCGAGCGATGCCGCTAATTGCGCGACCGCCGCCTCAGTGGACCGTGCCATGTCGGTCACGTTAGCGACTTTGGGCGGATATGGCATTGACCCGCCCCGAGGCTTGTCCTACCCTCTGCGTTTTGGAAGCCCCGGGACAACGCGCTGCACATACGCAAGGGGAAGGCGGATGAGCAGCGGCGGCACCTGGGGCTTCCGCCTATCTGCGCGCGTAACCGCAGGCTGCACCTCGGCATCGGCTCACGGAGTTGGCGTACCGGCATGGGCGCGCCGCGTCTGTCGGCTATGCCGTGCGGCCGCCGCTCGTGAGCAGATTCAATCAAATTCCGACATTTCAGGCTCCGACACGCCGCATGTCACCCCCTATTCCGCGTGAAACAGCCGACTCGTGGGCTAGCGTGGCGGGCGCGACAGCGCAGTTGGGCGCTGTGGCTGTGGCATCTCTGCGGTGATGCCACCAGGAAGAGAGGCTCACTGCGATGGCCGACACATACACCGGCGAGATCTACTGCTTGAAGTGCAAAGGCCCCAAGCAGGTTTCGGGCGAGATCACGGTCAACGACAAGGGCCGCCGCTCCGCCAAGGCGACCTGCCCGGACTGCGGCACCAAGCTCAACAAGTTCCTTCCCAAGGCCTAAGTCCCACGCCTACCGCTGAGGGCCGCCCACTGCTTGTGGGCGGCCCTCAGCGGTGTCCGCAGCCGGATACCAGCAGTCGATTCATCACGGTGCTGGCGCTGCCGATGGAAGCCTCGGGGGGGCAACGATTGCTGCTCG
>CAYFKX010000102.1:0-4994 GCA_964343545.1 uncultured Bifidobacteriaceae bacterium
ACCAGGGGGTTCCAGGGCCGTATCGCCAAGGTCGACCGCAGCGGGGTCGGCCGGGCAGGGTCAGGGCCGGCGCAGCACTGATGCCCGCAGCACATCAAGCAGTGGATTGAGATTTCCTGCCGATGCGGTCATCGAAGAACTCGACCGTGCCACGCAAAACGAGCTACGGGCGCTTGATGAATTTCAACGACCCTTCGTGGCGGGGCACTTGGTCATGGCCACACGACTGTTGGAAGCGGACCCCGAACAAGCCTTGGCACACGCTCGAGTGGCGGCCTCAAGAGCGCCCCGCCTGGCCGTCGTGAGAGAGGCCGCGGGGTTGGCCGCCTACGCTGCCGGCGATTGGGCTGCAGCCATCAAAGACCTGAAGGCATCGATGCGGATCAGCGGTTCCTATGAGTTCTGGCCAATAGTCGCTGATTGTGAACGCGGACTCGGAAAGCCCGAGAAGGCCATCGCCATGGCGGGCGAGGAGCACGTGCGCGGTCTCTCCGTCGAAGGAAGGGTTGAGATGCGCATCGTGGCCGCGGGTGCGCGCGCTGACATGGGTCAACTCGATGCTGCCCTGCTGACTTTGAAGTGCCCAGAACTCACGCAACGTTCCGACAGTGACTGGGCGGTCCGCCTGCGTTATGCCTACGCCGACCTGTGCGAGCAATCGGGTCTACTGCAGGAGGCCGTCGATTGGTTTGCTAAGGCTGCCGATATTGACGAGGACGACTTGACTGACGCCGCAGAGCGACTGCAAGCACTTTTGCAGTCGTAGACCGGCGCTGCTGTACACACGGTGCCTCAGCAGGTGGCCGTCCACACAAACGTCGGGTCGTCAGGCAGTGATAGCCGGCGCTCGACACAGTTGTGTCATGAACCACATTGCGAATGAGAAACCCAGCACTAACGAGGTCACGCTGTCCGGCTGTATCGCGGCTCCCGTTGTGACAGCTACGGATGAGACGCGGTTCATTGTTGAGATTCGAGATGACGCCGGGCACAAGTCTTCGGTGGACTGCACCTCTGCGTCGCCACGGGTACGACAGACATTGGCCCGCCTCGGTGTTGGTTCCCGAGTCCACTTGTCCGGTCGCTTACGCCGACGGTTCTGGCGTTCAGCGCAGGGCGTGGCGTCCCGATTGGTGGTCGATGTCAACACACTACGTCGGCTACGACCGTGACGTGGTACCTGTCGATCGTGACACTCCCGCGGTTTGACGGGCAGTAACCCACCACTCATATTTCTAGCAGCGCATCAGAAGCCAGGCCCAGCATCACGGCCTGCGAGCGCTGGACTTGGCACTGCCGACCGCGGCCAGGCACAGTAACCTTGCGGTGCTTCACGACAGACTGACGCGAATACGGTCACCCGCGAGGATCGGGGTGAGCTTGGATGTATCAAGCACCAGGCTGCAGTCGAGGCGGTTTGACGTGAAGGCAGTTGGCAGCACAAGGAGGCGCAGAACATGACCACAGACTCGCTCAAAGGTTTTCTTGAGATGGCATCAGCGGTGACTGGCTTGAGTGTCGACAAGGCTCGGGACGTCACCAAGTCGCTGTTGACCGCAGCACTGGAAGCAGTCGACAACCCCACTGCTGCCGTGACTCACCTGTCTGATGTCATGCGCGGGGCCTCAGCGTCGTCGGCAGCGACAGTCGGAGACTCTGTGTCAATTGTCGCCGAGGGGTTATCCGAGACGATCCGCGAGGAGATCGATCGTGCCGCGGCCCGTCTTGGCTTCGTACGCGAGGAGGAGTTAGCGGCGCTTCGGGCGCGCGTGCAGCGACTCGAAGCACAACTGTCACAGTACGCATCCAGCAAGCCGGCCCCGCGCAAGTCCAGTGGCTCAGCGCCTGCCAAGGCGACAGCTTCGGGCAAGGCGACAACTTCAGGCAAGGCCAGCCGTTCCGCCGGATCGAGCCGCGCAGTGAAGCGGTCGGCATGAGCGCCACCGAGCACCCTGGCGAAGAGTCGGTGTCTGAGCGGCAAGACGAGCTGGATCAGACTGCGGCCGTGAGCGTTTCAGACAGCGCTGATCCGCAGCCCGCGACCGACATCACGGTGCCTTCGACGGCCGAGCCCCGCGTTGATGCTGCGTTAGCGCTGCTCGCTGGCATTGAGGCTCTGCCTCCAACCGACGCCGCGACAGTCCTAGGTCAAGTTCATGAACGACTTCACGGTACTTTGCTCGAACCGTGATTCGTCGACGCCTGGATTCCGAACTCGTTCGCCGGCATTTGGCGCGCAGTCGCGAGCAGGCGCAGGAACTGATTGACGCAGGGCTGGTGCGAGTTAATGGTGTACTCGCTGAGAAGGCGGCTCGGCAGGTCAGTGAGACTTGCTCCGTTGTTGTCGTAGACGACGGGCCGCGCTGGGTATCGCGCGGCGCCCACAAACTCCTCGGTGCCCTGGCTCAATTCGCCCCAGCAGGACTGGTGGTGGCGGGACGTCGATGCCTGGATGCCGGTGCCTCCACTGGTGGATTCACCCAGGTTCTGTTGACACAAGGCGCCAACAGTGTTGTATCAGTCGACGTTGGATATGGGCAGTTGGACTGGTCGTTGCAGCGTGACCCCCGCGTGACGGTGATGGATCGTTGCAATATTCGCACCCTCACCCTGGAGCAATTGGGGGAGCCGATTGACCTTGCGGTTGGTGATCTCAGTTTCATCAGCCTTCGCCTGGTATTGCCAAGCTTGGTGATGTTGACGACGCATGAGGCTGACGTGCTGGTGATGGTCAAGCCACAGTTCGAAGTGGGCAAGGATGCAGTCGGTGCTGGTGGCGTCGTGCGCGATCCCCACTTGCGAGAGGCTGCGGTACGCGGTGTCCGTGACGCCGGAATCGAATTGGGCTGGGGCTCCTGTGGCGTGGCGGCAAGTCCGCTGCCAGGTCCAAGCGGCAACGTCGAGTACTTCCTGTGGCTGCGTCGTGGAGCCAACGAGGTCAGTGATGCCATGATCGCGCATGCGGTGCAAGGAGGTCCGAGTTGAGTACCACTGATCGGAGCATCTTTATCGTCGTCCACGGCGGACGCGCCGAGGCTCGGAACGTAGCCATCGACGCCGTCGTGCAGTTGAGGCAACTCGGCATCAAGGTCACGGTTGGCGAATCTGACGACCTTGATGGGGCGCTATCGCAGGCTGGTGCCCTTGTCATCCCGACCGACTGCCTCCCCGACGCTGAACTGGCGCTGGTCTTCGGCGGTGACGGCACTGTGCTTCGGGCCGCTGAAGCTGTCCACGGCCGCGGCATACCGCTGCTGGGTTTCAATCTCGGCCACGTTGGTTTCCTCGCCGAGGCTGAGACCGACCACCTCGAGCATGTGGTGCGGGCAATCGCCAACCGCGAGTACCACGTGGAATCTCGGATGGCGTTGTCGGTCAACGTTCAGCGTGCCGACGGCCAACCGACCAGCGAAGACGTCTGGTCGAGTTGGGCACTCAACGAAGTAAGTGTCGAGCGTTCGAGCGAACCTCGGGTTCTCGAAATCGGTGTCTGCATTGACGGCGAGCCACTGTCCCGCTACGGCTGCGATGGCATCGTCTGCGCTTCCGCGACTGGTTCCACGGCCTATGCATTCAGTTCCGGTGGGCCAGTCATCTGGCCCCAAGTGGAGGCGTTTTCGGTCGTGCCGGTCAGCGCGCATGCGTTGTTCTCACGACCGCTGATCGTGGCACCTACAAGTTCCATCACTATCGAAATCCTCTCCAGTCATGGCGCCTATCTGTGGGCCGATGGTCGTCGCGGAACCGCACTTGCTGTTGGGGACCTCGTGGCTGTGCACCGCCACCCGGCGCCGGTCCAATTTGCGCGGGTGCATGCGGCTCCATTCACCCGACGACTCGTGGCCAAATTCCAACTTCCGGTTGCAGGGTGGCGGGAGCAACGGGGCTCGTTGTGATCAAGGAACTATCCGTCAGTGGAATCGGGGCCCTGGAGCCCACGACCATCACGTTCAGCCCAGGGCTGTCAGTGATTACGGGCGAGACTGGCACCGGTAAAACCATGGTGCTGCGAGCCATATCGCTCGCCGTGGGAGCCAAGGGCGATATGAACTGGCTGGCGCAGTCAGATGGAACCGCTCAAGTGGACTGCGTGTTCGACGTATCAGTGTGGCCCGCCCTGCGGTCTCGTGCTGTCGAACTTGGCGCTGAACTTGATGGTGACGAACTGATCGTCAGCCGCAGTCTCGGTGGGCGTAGCCGTGCCAGCGTCGGGGGCCGGCCGGTTCCACTGGGCGCACTCGATGCACTGTTTGACGACGTGGTGGTGATTCAAAGCCAGCATGATCAACGGGAGTTTGCACGACCCACGCGCCAACGGGCGCTCGTTGACCGTCACGCCGGCACTGAGCACCAGAGCCTGGTCGCGGACATCAGTGCCACATTTGATCGAATTCGCACCGCTCGTCAGCGGTTGAACCAGGTGTTGGAACAGATCGATGTCGAGCAGATTCGATTTGATCAGGCGACACAGTTGCTTGCGGACCTCGAGCAGGTGAATCCACAAGACGGTGAGATGCTGTCTCTCAAGGACGAAATCGCTGGGCTCACCGTCTCCATCTCTCACCGCGCGGCCCTCGCGGCCGCGCTCGCGGCGCTCGATGGTGATACCGACACCCCGAGTGCCCTCAACCTGCTGACGATGGCTATCCGTGAGCTGTCGCGATGTGCCTCAGAGCACGCCGCCACTGCCAAATCCGTGCAATCGCTCACCGATGCGCACGCCGAGATGACCGAGGTGGCGCGATTCGTAGCGGATCTGCTCACTGCAGATGAAGACCACGGCTCGCGCCTTGAGCAACTGCTGCAGCGCCAACGAGAGCTGGCGGCATTGACTAAGCGGCACTCCTGCGCTGATCTGGAGGACCTACTGCAACGAGCCACTCGAGCCCGAGACTTGGTTGCGCGAGGTACTGCGGCTCACGAGGTCACCGCACTGGAATCCGCCATCAGTGAAGACTCACAACACTTTGAGTCACAGTCACTGCGCGCTCGAC
>CAYFKX010000103.1:0-4954 GCA_964343545.1 uncultured Bifidobacteriaceae bacterium
GTCCTCCCAGGTGGCGTACTCCACCAAATGCCACTCGATGTGCAGCACATCGGAACCGCTGACAGCGACATGCAGATGCGTACGCGTCAAGCCGACATATCCCGCGCCGGCCGAGAGCGGTGCCCACGCCAATAGCTGTTCATCCTTGGCAATCCCCAGCGCGTGCGCAGCATCCTGCGTCAACGCCGATGGCCGTTCGGACTCCTGCCGACGGCGCCAGAAGCCCATCGTCACACCTCGCCGGCGATGACATCGCGCAGTTGACGGCGATATCCCTCGAGCGCGGCCAGCGTGGTCATCGCAGACTGCATCTGCTCGCTGTCGACACCTTCAGCACCGTCTGCCTGCAGCCGCTGCAGTCGCCCTTGCGCGACCGCGATCTGGCGCAGTGTGTCGAACTCCAGCAACCGCGCGACGATGCTGGTCGCGTACCACTCGTTGACCTGGTTGGTCGGCAGTGGCCGGGTCGCGAGTTCGCGAACGAACGAGCGCACAGTGTCGTCCGCGCACTCGGTGAGCACCTCGTCGAGCCATTGCTGCTCATTCCAGCCGTGGTCTGCGACGGCCGCCGGCTTGCCGGCCGCGGCGATGGCGCGGTGCACCTGCACGAATCCGTCCCAAGTGAACGCGGTCTCCTCGACCGACTCGTACCAACTCGCCACCAGGTGCGGCACTTGCAGTGCGCAGCCGAGTGCTTCCTTCTGCACCGCGATGGTGCGGTCCTGCGGGTCGGGGCGGCCATATGACGCCGGTGTCATCTCAGAACTCGCCTCGGATGTCTGTGCTGCTACGTCATCAGTGGAGGTCGTTGATCCCTGCATCTGCTCCGGCGCTGTTGCCTGCGAAGGCACTGCAGTCGTGTCTGCTGTTGCATGTGGTCGAGTCGGAGCCGTCCGCTGCTCCACCACCCGGGGGGCACGCTTGCCGGCATCGGTGACAGCTGCGCCCACTCGTGCCTCGTCCATGCCGAGCCAGCCTGCAAGTTGGCGCACATACTCCGGACGCAAGGCCGCATCTTTGATGCTGGCCACGATGGGCGCGCACTCCCGGAGCGCGGACACACGACCTTCCGCGGTCTCCAGGTCATGTGCCCGCAACTGGGTGCGGATGGCGAACTCGAACATCGGGATACGCGAACTCACCAGTTGCTGCACTGCAGCATCTCCTCGCGCCAGTCGCAGGTCGCAAGGGTCCAGACCATCAGCAGCGACTGCTACGAACGTCTGCGTCACGAACCGCTGCTCCTGGTCGAAGGCGCGCATCGCTGCTTTCTGCCCGGCAGCATCGCCGTCGAAAGTGAACACCACTTCAGCACCAGAGTCTGCGGAGTCCAGCAGCAGCCTGCGCATCACCTTCACATGCTCGGCACCAAATGCGGTGCCACAGGTCGCCACTGCCGTCGTCACGCCGGCGAGGTGACAGGCCATGACATCGGTGTAACCCTCGACGATGACCACTTGCTGCTTGCGGGCGATGTCGCGGCGTGCCAGATCGAGGCCGTAGAGCACCTGGCTCTTCTTGTAGACGACGGTCTCTGGGGTGTTGAGGTACTTCGGACCTTCGTCATCGTCGTAGAGCTTGCGCGCGCCGAAACCGAGCACCTCCCCCGATGTGTCGCGGATGGGCCAGACCAAGCGACCGCGGAACCTGTCGTAGACACCGCGCTGACCTTGCGAAACCAACCCAGCGGCGAGCAACTCATCGTCGGAGTACCCATTAGCGCGCAGTCGCGCGGTCATCGCATCCCAGCTCTTCGGCGCGTAGCCGACCCCGAACTGCGCCCAGGTCGCCTCGGGGAACCCGCGGCCGGTGAGGAAGTCGCGTGCAGTCTGCGCCTCGGGGTGCGCGAGCGCTTCGCTGAAGAAGGCCGCCGCCATCGCATTTGCCGCCACGAGTCGGCTGCGTTGGCCCGCTGCGCGGTTGCCCTGGCCGCTGCCTTCTTCGTAACGCAACGTCACGCCGTAGCGGGCTGCGAGACGTTCCACTGCTTCGCTGAACGTCAGCCCCTCGACTTTGCGCACGAACGTGATGAGGTCACCGCCCTCCTGGCAGGAGAAGCAGTGATAGAGCCCCTTAGCGGGGGTGACGTGGAACGAGGGAGTCCGCTCATCGTGGAACGGGCACAGGCCTTTATAACTGCCGCCGCCGGCGGACTTCAGCGTGACGTAGTCCGAGACGACTTCGCGCATCTGGGCGGTTGCGCGCACGGCAGCGACATCTTCGTCCTTGATGCGCGCCATGGCTCAGAGCCTACGCAGCGCTCGCCGACGTCGGCACCTCACAGGCTCCCTGCGCGAGCACGCCTAAGTGGTCGCCCAGACCTGCGACCCATCGCTGACTTGTGTGTCCCAGCAGTTGTCGACGTCTCGCGGTCTCGGATGACTCGGGAGACTCAGGTGTCTTCGGTGTCCCAGTGGTCTCCGTGGTCCCAGTGGTCCCAGAGGCCTTCGGTGTCCCAGAGGCCTCAGTGGCAGACCCGTCAGCGGCTCAGCGGCGCGCGAGCGCGGAATGCCACTGCACCACCGAGGTATCAGTGAGACAAGCGACCTGATCGCGCACCACCCGCTTGACTGCGGCGGTGTCCCCCAAGGCAGCAGCCGCCTGCCACGCGGGGCGCAGCCACGGTTCCAGACTCTCCGGCCCGGCGGCGTCGAGGTGGGCCACCAACTCAGCGATGAGTTCGCGTTGTGCAGCATACGAATCCTGCGCGCCGCTGCGTCGCATGACGAAGTGCACCGCAACCGACTTCAAGATTGCGACTTCCCAACCTTGTGCATCGGGGATGACGAGGTCGGCACCCCAGCGTGTGAGCCGGCCATCACCGAACCGTTCCCGAGTTGCTTGCAATGCCGCGTTACAAAAACGGCCAATGAGTTGGCTCGTCAGATTTTTCAACGCTGCCAGGGACTGCTGACTACCGTCGTAGTCACCAACCCAGAAAGGCAGACTGACCAATCGGTCGATAGCCGCCAGCAGGTCGGACTCGTCAGCGCCTTTGGCAAAACTCGCCTGCGCAATCGCCACCATCTCCTGGCGTTCAGCCTGGCCAGTCAATGCGCTGATTCGCAACCATCCGGCATGGATGGCGTCCTCCACATCGTGCACCGAATACGCGACGTCGTCGGCCCAATCCATCACCTGGCTCTCAAAGCAGGTCCGTGGCCGCTCACCCGGTGCCGTGGCGGGCGCACCGGCTCGCACCCATGCAAATACATCCGCGTCATCGTCATACACGTTGAACTTGCGCGTGCCTAAGGCGAGTGCGCTGGCGTAGTCCCACGGGTACTTCACCACCGCATCAAGGGAGGCACGCGTGAGATTCAAGCCGACACTGTGGCCGCTGCGTGAGTGCGAGTCGTCGGCGAATGTCTTCGCCTCCAGTCGCGTCATGACACGCAGGCTCTGCGCATTTCCCTCGAAACCACCGATATCGAGTGAGACTGCGTGCAGCGCGTCTTCGCCGTTGTGCCCGAACGGCGGGTGACCGAGGTCATGGGCCAGGCCGGCAACCTCGACCAGGTCGGGGTCACAGCCGAATGCCGCACCGAGTTCCCGGGCAATCTGTGCGACCTCAAGCGTGTGGGTCAAACGTGTACGCGGGAAGTCGAACTGTCCGGCGGTGATGACCTGGGTTTTCGCTGCCAGTCGTCGCAACCCAGCGGAGTGCAGCACGCGGGCACGGTCACGCGCGAATGCTGTGCGCCCAGCCCGTTTCGGCGGCTCGGCCATCCAACGCTGCTCGTCTTGTGCGGTGTAGCCCGCCGACGGTTGATCGTCCCCGTACTTCATCCCTGCCACCTGTCGCGTACCGCTGCGGGCAACCAACGTTGCGCCCAGAACCACAGTAGCCCAGCGGTCTCTCGTGCGGTCTGCGCCGCGGTGATGTGCGAACCGGGACCGCCGATGGTGCCCGAGACAGAGGCGGTCAAGCCAAGCCGTCGCGCCATTGCGGCTGCCCGACCCACATGCGTGGGGTCACTCACGATGGTGACGGACTGCCATCCCTTGCGCGCTGCCAGGGATGCAACAGCTTGCACCGAGGTCCAGGTATTGCGTCCTTGTGGCACCGCGACGGCTGCGTCTGCGGGAATTCCTTTGCTGCGCAGGTAGCGGCGCCCAGACTCGCCTTCAGTTGTGATGTCCCCGGGTCGCTTACCACCAACGGTGATGATGCGCCCCGAGATACCGTCACGATAAAGCACCCGCGCGTGGTCGAGTCGGTTGCGCAGCAGCGGCGTCGGCTTGCCCGCATACTGCGCCGCACCGAGCACGACGATGGCATCGGTGCGACGAATGTCGTGACGGTGGGCATACGTCAGCACCACTGCTGCTGCGGCGACTGTGAGCGCTAGTGCCACCAACGTCAGTAACACAATGACGCGGCGAATGAGTCTCAGGCAACCGAACATGCCGCCTCCAACGCTGACGCGATATTGGTAGCGCTTCGCTCCCAACCCTTGTAGTCACAGGTGGCATCGGGCGCAGTACGCATCTTGTGCGCAAGTTGGCGCGCCACTTCTGGCTCAGTGTCGACAAGTTCATCGAGCCGAGTGTTCGTGGTGAGGATGGTGAAGACAACTGCGGACGTCTCCGGAAGCCTGCGAAGGGTCTGTCGTTCCAGTCGCAGCCAGAAAAGGTCCAGCCGCACCGGCGCATCCGCAGCTCCAGCGACGATGAATGCCAAGGTCGCTTTCGCGCGGTCGGGCTGGAACAGCTCCGGACTGTCCAGCACGGTCCAGTTTGTGCGTTCCACGATGTCACCGGCGCGCAGTCGTTCGAAGAAGCGCGCTGTCGGAGTCGCAATCACGTCGTAGCCGGGCACTGGTGCGTGGATTGCAGTGACATCCTGACCGAGTTTCTCGCGCAAAGACCAGCGTGACGGCGCGCACAGCACTGCGGCGGTGAGGACATACGACAGGTCGTCGGCACCGTCGGCACCGTCGGCACGCTCATG
>CAYFKX010000104.1:0-4902 GCA_964343545.1 uncultured Bifidobacteriaceae bacterium
CAGCGAGTTCGGCAGGCGGTCGAAACCCGCGTACACGGGCAGGATCATGTAGGGCAGCCACAAGTACATCAACGCCAGCACGGTCGCGCTCAGTCCTAGTCCGGGTCCGTGCCCGCCGAGCGGCCGGAGCAGCCAATCCAACACTCCATTGCTGTCCAGCATGATGCGCCATGCGTAACCCTTGACCAGGTAGTTGGCCCACAGTGGCATGGACACCGCGACGACGAAGAGTGAGCGGGCTGCGGTCGTTCGCAGCACTTTGGCTGCGAAGTAGGCCACCGGCAGCGCGATGAGCGCATCGAGCACGGTGACTAGGGCGGCGACCGCCAGTGTCCGTCCAGCCACGATTCGGTAGACCGGGTCACTGACGAGGTCAACGAAGTTGCCGAGTGTGAAGGTGCGCTGGATGCGGCCCGTGAACGAGTCGATAGTCCAGATCGACGTGACGAACAGCATGAGCAGGGAGCCCAAGTAGAGCACCCCGAGCCAGAACATGGGGGCGGCTAGCAGCAGGCGAAGTCGCAAGCCCGGCCTTGTGAACAGGCGGGTAGCGACGCGCAACAGTGCAGTGGGGGCGACCTCCTCGGGTCGCCCCCACTGCGTCTGCTGGATAGAGCTCAAGGTCAGCCCTTGATCGCAGTCCAGGCTTTGGTCCAGTCGGCGTAGTCGACGCAGATGTCGCCACGGCCGTCAGCGCACTCCTTGCGCGGCGTGCTCCAGTACCAGATGGACTCGGCGTACTTGTTGTCCAATGCGTGGTAGGTGTCGCAGAAGGCCTTGTCGGAGGTGAAGTCGCAGGACTTCGTCTGCGCCGGTGCCTCACCGAACCATTCCGCAACCTGGGCATTCACCTCAGGCGAGACGATCCAGTCCATCCACTTGTACATGCAGTTCGGATGCTTGGCCTTGCTGCTGAGCATCCATGTGTCCGACCATCCGGTCGCGCCCTCGACTGGGACAGTGGTACCCACCTTCACCTTGCCCTCACCGGCGATGAGGTTGGCGTTGATCTGCCAGGCGGTGCCGATGACGCTGGAGCCTTGACCAAAGGACGACACCTCGTCGGTGTAGAGCGCCCAGTAGGAGCCGATGTTCTTGCGCTGCTGCTTGAGCAGGGCCACGGCAGCGTCAAACTGGGTCTGGTCGAGCGAGTAGGGGTCGGTGATCTTCAGTTCTGGTCGGGTCTTCATCAGGTAGAGAGCCGCGTCGGCGATGTAGATGGGGGAGTCATACGCGGTGATCTTCCCCTTGTAGGGCGAGTTGGCCTCGAAGACCGACGACCACGAGGTGGGTGCCGGCTTGACGACATCGCTGTTCCACATCAAGACATTCGCGCCCCAGCCATGCGGGATGCCGTACATCTTCCCGTCCTTGGAGTTCCACGGGCGATCCTTCAGGAAGCTCGACACCGTGGCGTAGTTCGGCACCCGCGAGGTGTCCACCTCAGCAACATCGCCGCCGTAGATGAGCCGCAGGGTTGCGTCACCTGAGGCCGAGACGCCGTCGTAGTCACCGCTGCGCATCAGCGTCACCATCTCATCGCTGGTGTTTCCGACCTTGACATTGGTCTGGCAGCCCGTCTCCTTCTCGAACGGCGTCACCCAGTCGACCTTGGGGTCGGTGGTTCCGTCCTCGGCGTAGCCGGCCCACACGATGATGTTGAGCGCTCCCTCGCCTTCGGTGCTCTTAGTGCCCGAACTGCACGCAGTCAGGACCAGTCCGGCGGCGGCCACAACTGCTAACGCCGCGCGCTTGTTCATCCGATGCATCTCTGCTCTCCTATCTGCATCGCGTGCCGCCGACCCTCGGCAGCGCCACCGTCACGGCGTGACGGTGAACTCTCCATCTTTCGGCCAGGTGCACCAGACAGGTGCACCGACGGGGTAGTCCAGGCTCACTGCATCTGACGGCAGAGTCACGGACAGTGAGGTACCTGCGTGTGTCTGCACCACAAGACTCTGAGCAGCGCCGAGGTAGACCAAATCGACGATATTTCCTGTCACCTGTCTCGCATCCGCCGGCAATGGCACAGTCGACGCGGTCATCCGCTCCGGTCTGATCAGTACTGCTCCACCGCCGGAAGTCGGTACACGATTCATGGTGCCGATGAAGTCCGCGACGAAAGCGGTGGTGGGACGCTCGTACACCTCACGCGGCGTACCTAACTGCTCAATTCGGCCGGCGTTAAAGACAGCGATGCGGTCGCTCATGGTGAGCGCCTCTTCCTGGTCGTGCGTCACGAAGACGAAGGTGATGCCGACCTCGCGTTGCATCTGCTTCAACTCGCGTTGCATCTGTCGGCGCAGCTTCAAGTCGAGTGCGCCGAGCGGCTCATCCAGCAACAGGACCCGAGGGCGGTTCACCAGCGCGCGAGCCAGTGCTACCCGTTGACGCTGGCCGCCCGACAACTGGCTCGGCTTGCGATCACCGTATCCGTCCAATTGCACCTGAGCCAGAGCCTGCCTTGCCGCGCTGGCCCGCTCCTGCGCCTGCACGCCACGGACACGCAAGCCGTACTCGATGTTCTGCGCCACCGTCATGTGCGGGAAGAGCGCGTAGTCCTGGAAGACCGTGTTGACCTCACGCAGGTAGGGCGGCAGGTGCGTCACTGGTCGGCCGGCGATGTCTATCTGACCGGCGGTCGGCTGCTCGAAACCTGCGATGAGCCGTAGTGCAGTGGTCTTGCCGGACCCAGATGGGCCGAGCAGAGTGAGGAACTCTCCGTCAATGATGTCGAGGCTGAGGTCATCGACCGCGGTGACATCGGCGAAGCGCTTCGTCACGCCCGCCAGGCGCACGATCGGCTCAGTCACACCTGCGAGAGTAGCCCCGCAGAGCACCGATTCACGGCAAACTCAGGGGAAGAAGCCCGCTCAAATCGCTGCGTTCGCCGCTGGCATGAACCAACCCGGCTGTCAGCGCTTCGGACCATGTCAGTTGCCCAGATGCCAACTTCAGCCAGGTGTCGGCATCGGTCTCAACCACGGCTCGGGGCGTTCCTCGCCGATGGGTCCCGCCGGCTATCGCTTGAACAGCGCCATACGGCGGCACCCGGATCTCGACACTGCGCCCGGGGGCCTTCTGCGCAAGCATGCGCAAGGACTCCAGCACACGCGCCTGCATGTCAGGGTCGGGGCGCAGCACAGCCGACCACCTAGGCCATGACAGCTGGTAGCGCCGCGGACCAGCCAAGTGCGAGTTCCGCGCGGCTGACCTCCATCACACCGCCACCAGTGGTGACTCGCAGTGTGTCTCCTGCGGTCACCGTCCCCAGGATGTGAGACTCCAAGCCCAGCCGCTCACACGCCGCGCGCACGACATCGACATCTCCTTGCCTGACCGTGACCACGGCGCGTGCAACCGACTCGGCGAACAGCCCCACGAAAGCGTCGCTGTTGATTTCTATGTCCAGGCCGTAGTGGTTGCGCAACAGCAGTTCTGCGAGCGCGACTGCCAGACCACCGTCACTGAGGTCGTGGGCACTCGTCAGTACTGAGCGGTGCGAGCAGATGACATCGGCAAGGGCGCGCTCTGCTGCGAGGTCGACCTTCGGCGGCAGTCCACCCAAGTGGCCGTGGATGACATATGCCCACTCCCCGCCAGCCACTTCATCACGAGTCGTGCCGAGCAGCAGGACAGTGTCACCTTCGCGAGCACCGTGCATTGTGACTCGCGTCGCGACATCGTCAATGACGCCGAGCACTCCGACTACCGGCGTCGGGTGGATGGCGGTCTGCGCGGTCTGGTTGTACAAAGACACATTGCCGCCGGTCACGGGAGTCCCGAGCTCGAGACACGCATCCGCGAGTCCGCGAACCGCCTCGGCGAACTGCCACATGACCTCCGGGTCCTCCGGCGAGCCAAAGTTCAGGCAATCCGTCACTGCGAGCGGCGTCGCCCCGCTGACTGCCACATTGCGGTACGCCTCACTCAGCGCGAGCTGTGCCCCCGCGTAGGGGTCGAGCGCCGCGAAGCGGCTGTTGCAATCAGTGGATACGGCGACACCTCGACCAGTGCGTTCGTCAATGCGCACCATTCCGGAGTCGTGCGGCATCGCGGCGATGGTGTTGCCGAGCACATATCGGTCGTACTGCGATGTCAGCCATTCGCGGTCTGCGAGGTTGATGGAGCCCATCAGCGTCAGCAGCTGTGCGCGCATCTCGTCAACCGACTGCGGCCGGGGGCATCGCTGCGGCGTGGGTGCATCTGCTTGACGCGAGTCCAACCAGCTCGGGCGGTGGTACGGGCGTTCGTAGACCGGGCCGTCGTGGGCGACTGTGCGCGGCGGCACATCGACGACGAGGTCGTCATGCCACCAAATCTGCAGATGGTGGCCATCGGTGACCTCTCCGATGACGGTCGCGGTGACATCCCACTTACGGCAGATGTCCATCACCTGGTCGATGTTGTCGGGGTGGACCACAGCCATCATGCGCTCTTGCGACTCGCTCATGAGGATCTCCTCAGGAGACAAGGTCGAGTCCCGCAGTGGCACCCGGTCGAGGTGGATGCGCATACCACCGTCACCGTTGCTGGCGAGCTCGCTCGTCGCACACGACAGTCCCGCGCCACCGAGGTCTTGGATTCCCTCGACCAATCGGCCGGCGAACATCTCCAGCGTGCACTCGATGAGCAGCTTCTCCATGAACGGGTCGCCAACCTGAACTGCCGGGCGCTTCGCCGGACCAGTAGCGTCGAAGGTCTCACTCGCCAGGACGCTGACGCCGCCGATGCCGTCGCCGCCGGTGCGGGCGCCGTAGAGCACGACCAGGTTGCCGATGCCGCTGGCTTTGGCCAAATGAATGTCTTCGTGGCGCATCGCACCGACGCACAACGCATTCACCAGCGGGTTGCCCTGGTAGCACGGGTCGAACACGGCCTCACCGCCGATATTCGGCAGGC
>CAYFKX010000105.1:0-1002 GCA_964343545.1 uncultured Bifidobacteriaceae bacterium
GTACCGAACGCGCAAACCTGCTGCGGCCAGCCGGCCTATAATTCGGGCGACCGCTCGACGACCACCGAGATTGCCCGGCAGGTCATCACCGCGTTCGCCCTCGTGGATCACGCTGCCGTCGCGCGGATCGATGACCCGGTAGTACGGCGGGATGGCATCGTCCATGATGCGCAAGTCGGCACCGGCATCGTGAAAGCCCACGTACAGCACGCCGGGGACCAACAAGCCTCGCGATCCGATGACGTGCTCCCAGCTGGGCTCTGCATCGGTGAGCGGCAGCCGACCGAGGATCTTGGAGATGATGCCGACGTACTTCGAACCCTCGAAGTCGAGGGCCTCCCGCCATCCGCATCCGGGGGCGAGGAAGAAGTCGGACTGCCCGGCCTCCGTGCTGCTGTAGGCCCACTGCCAGAGACTTCCTGCGCCGTAGATGACACCCATCGTTCCGCCGGCCATCAGGTTGCTCCACGCCTCAGTGCCCTGCCACCAGCCGGTTGCGCGACCGGTCATGCCGCTGTGCTCGTAGGTGGGCTCGCCGTTGGCGACCGCCTTCGGTGGGTCATTGCGCCACATGTCCGCGACGCGCTCGGCCATGTGTTCGCCAATGTGGCCCGTCTGGCACCACTGGAAGTCCAGCCATTCGGCCGCCTGATGCGCATGCGCCCTGGCGTGGGGCTGGTAATGGATCCCCGTAGGTTGCCCGTAGCAGTCCTGCGAGTGCACTTCTGCGCCACCAGCGGCGATGGAGGGCTCTGTACCACGCCCGTCCGCTCCCACCAGGTAGATCGCTGGACGCGCACCGTAGCGGGCGACGAGGTATCGGCAGAATCGTGCGTACTCGGTTGGGTCCGCAACAGGCCCCGCGGTGCGGAGCCCCTTCCAACCGAATCCATGGAACACCGGCTGCAGTACCGGGACGATGCCACGCTCGACGAGGATTGCTGAGAGCTGGTCGAAGTACTGGAAGAACTCGGGGTTCAACTCATTCAGGTGACCGTTGGG
>CAYFKX010000105.1:1012-1423 GCA_964343545.1 uncultured Bifidobacteriaceae bacterium
TCCTCGAAGGCCACTGCGAACGCCTCGTCGAGCCCGCGCTCACGCGGCCCGCGGGCGTCCATATCCGGCTGCACCACCATCAACAGCGCAGCGTTGAACCCCTTGCGCGCACGGTCATCGGCGTACGTCGTCGCTTGCTCGGTCGTTGCCCGCCACGGCAGGCCCCACGCGGTGTCGCCCACCAGCAGTGCGGGACTGCCGTCCGCGTGCACCAAGCTCCGGCGACCCTTTGACATGCGCCAGAAGCCGTTGTCGAACAGGCGGTTGCCGGTGGCCACATCGCGCTCCCGAACCAGCAGTTCGCCCGAGGCCTCCGCAAGCACTTCGTCGGGATCACGATCGCGTTGCTCGAGCAGCAGTCGGGCGTGATCCTGAATGCCTCGTCCATCGTCGGGCTGCATGGCAACTTTG
>CAYFKX010000105.1:1433-1932 GCA_964343545.1 uncultured Bifidobacteriaceae bacterium
GGTGCCACCATCCCAGAAGCCAGGGCGTCCGAGGACAGTGCCCCGCCCGTCGTCAAAGGTGGCGGTCAGACTCACATCCAAATAGGGATGAGCATGAACGGTGGTGGCCGTGAGTTCCAGTTCGAACTCGTCCCAGGAGGCGGGGGTGCCCATGCGCAGAACCTCTCTGCATAGCGATTCGTTATTGATCGGTTATCAACCGTAGGTTGACGTTCACCTATCATGCATTCTAGCGTGTACACAATCAAGAGTGAATGGCTATTCATCCTTGATGGCGTGACCACAGGTTGCGCTCCACCGTCACCTCGACAAAGGAACCGAATGAACCGCTTGTCACTTCGCAAGCTCATCGGCGCTGGTGCTGCGGCCGCGCTGATGCTCGGGCTTGCCTCGCCGGCGCACGCCGCCGACACCGTCACCGTGCAGATGTGGTTGCCGACCACGGATGCCACCACTCAGGCCGCCCACCAGGCCTTCGTCAAGGCGTTCGAGGCAGCGA
>CAYFKX010000105.1:1942-2779 GCA_964343545.1 uncultured Bifidobacteriaceae bacterium
CATCACCTACCGCTCCGTTGATGATCACAAGACCGCGCTCCGTACCTCCGCCGGCACGAATGCCGGCCCGGACCTGTACTTCATGTGGGCAGGCCTTGGCCTCGGTGGCGAGTTCGTGCACTCGGGCGTCAGCCAGGACCTCACCAAGTACTACAAGCAGTACAACTGGGCGAGCCGCTTCACGAAGTCCACGCTCAGCTACGCCACGCAGTACGGCGGCTACAACGGCATGCCGTGGACGCAGCGCACTGAGGCGATCTACTACAACAAGGCGCTCTTCAAGAAGGCAGGCATCAAGACACTGCCGAAGACCTACAAGGACCTGGTCGCCGCGAACGACAAGCTCGTGAAGATCGGCATCACGCCGATGGCATTCGGTGGCACCGTCAACTGGCACGTCATGCGTCTGCTCGACAACCTCATCGAGACTCGCTGTGGTGCCAAGCAAGCAGCCGGCCTCGCCGCTCGCACGCTCAGCTGGGCTACGACCCCGTGCGTGACGCTCGCCTTCCAGGACCTCAAGACCTGGGGTGCGAAGTACCTCAACAAGAGCGTGATGAGCGTTGACAACAACGCTGCGACGACCCTCTTCACGACTGGCCGCTCTGCCATGCAACTCGAAGGTGACTGGTTCACGGGCAACATCGTGAGCGCCAAGCTCGATCTCAAGAACTACGGCGTCTTCGCGTTCCCCACCGGTACCTCGCGCGTCTACGGCTTCGCCGAGATGATCTACATGAACTCCGCGAGCAAGCACCAGAATGAGGCCGCCAAGGTTCTCGACTTCATCACGTCGAACGCCGGTCAGACGATTCTCAACCCGGCGCAGGGTGGATT
>CAYFKX010000105.1:2789-4898 GCA_964343545.1 uncultured Bifidobacteriaceae bacterium
GTCAATAAGGACTTCAAGAACGCGAATCCGACGAACATCGACACCGACTTCGCGAACCTGCTGAAGACGAAGACGAGTGTGTTCATGAATCAGGACCAGGCGTTCCCGCTTGAGGTCACGACTGAGTACTGGCGCATTCAGAACCTGGTTCTCACCGGCGGCATGCAGCCTTCAGCTGCGGGCACCGCGCTGCAGTCGTTCATCGATTCGCACAAGTAACCAGCAATACAGCAGGCCGGGGGACCCCCCTCTCCGCGGGGTCCCCCGGCCAACCAGATCACACGAGGGGAAGGCGTCGTCCATGGCCAGCAAGCGGCGACAGGCCGAAATCCAGCGCGTTACCTATCGTCGCGCCGCGCCATTCCTGCTTCCTGCAGCCGCGCTGTACACGATCTTCCTGCTCTTCCCCTTGGTGCAAACGTTGTGGCTCAGCTTCAACAAGTGGAACGGCTTCAAGACCGTCGCACCCAAGTGGGTGGGGCTGCAGAACTACAAGGACGAATTCACGCTGGACCCCGTCTTCGGGACAGCAGTCAAGAACTCCCTCATCTGGGTGATTCTGTCGCTCCTCATCCCTGTCTTGCTTGGCCTGCTGCTCGCGCTCGCGCTGAATCGCAAGTTGTGGGGCCGCAACATCCTTCGCTCCATCTTCTACATCCCTGCGGTGCTCGCCGGCATCGCCGTTGCGACAATGTGGAACTGGATCTACAACCCCGACTTCGGTCTCCTGAACTCCATCGCATTCGCGCTCGGACACCCCGAATGGCAGAAGCAGTGGCTGGGCGATCCGCACATGGCGCTCTACTGCATCTTCGTCGCCTTCGTTTGGCAGGCCACCGGCATGACCATGGTGCTGTTCCTCGCCGGCCTGCAGGCCGTTCCCAAAGAACTGGACGAAGCCGCGCATGTCGACGGTGCCAATGCCTGGCAGCGGTTCTGGGCGGTCACGGTGCCGGCTCTGCAGCCCACGACTACGGTCGTCATCACCCTCACCATCGTGAACTCGCTGAAGGTCTTCGACCTGGTCGTCGGGACGACGAATGGCGGCCCTGCGCAATCGACGCAGGTGCTCGCACTGTGGTCGTACTACCAGTCGTTCGGTAATCACACATTCGGCCTTGGCGCCGCCCTAGCCACGGTGCTGCTAGCGATCACTCTCTGCCTCGTCTTGCCGTACATGGTTTGGAACCTGAGGAGGGACAAGTAATGGCCACGAAGAACGTTCGCGCACGTCGTCGTGTTAGTGTCTCCGCGATCATCCTCTGGATCGTTCTCGCATCTCTCGCACTTGTCTGGCTGGTCCCCTTCGCGTTCATGTTTGTCACCTCCATCAAGTCGAATGGGGACATCGCACAGACGTCGCCATGGTCGCTGGAACAGCCTCGTAGTCGCATTGGTGAAGGTGCCGCTCGGCCTGTTCCTCTCCTCGGCCGCGGCGTTCGCGCTTGCACGGTTGAACCTTCGACGTTCCGGGCTCGTGCTTGGCGTATTCGCTATCGGGTCGATGATCCCGATTCAGATCGCCCTTGGGCCGCTCTTCAGTATCATCAACAACCTGGACCTGCTGAATACCAAACTGGGTCTGCTGCTGCCCTATCTGCAGGCAGGTGATCCTGCCGCTGTCGGCGCCGGTGTTCGGAGCGCTCTTCAACCTCGACTTCGTGGCAACCTGGAATGAGTACGCGATGGCCACGACGCTGTTGCAGGACCAGGGAATGTTCATGATCCCGCAGGCGATTCAGCACTTCAACTCGGAGTTCCAAACGCAATGGGGTCAACTAAATGCGTTCGTGATCTCCACGATGTTGCCCGTGCTGGTGGTCTACCTGCTGTTCCAGCGCTTCTTCACCAGCGGCGCGCTCAGCGGTGCGGTCAAAGGCTGACGCGCGCAGTCGACTGGCGCACGACCAGGTTCGGCACGATGACATGCCTTGGCTGCGGTTCGCCCGTCTCGATACGCCGCAGCAGCGTACGCAATGCGTCGAAGCCCAGCCGTTCGAAGTCCATCGCCACCGTCGTCAGTGCGGGGCGGATGTACCGCGAGTACGGCATGTCATCGATGCCGACGATGGAGTAGTCCCGCGGCGCCGTCAGGCCACGTTCCTGCAT
>CAYFKX010000106.1:0-4757 GCA_964343545.1 uncultured Bifidobacteriaceae bacterium
CGTTGGCGGGCGGCGCTCGCAGACGGCCAACTGCTGACGGCCCAGCGCAAAGGTGACGGCAAAGGGTCTCGTTCGCGACTGTTGGCGCGGTGACTATGGACTTCGAGCGCACGCTGGCACATGTCCGTGGGTACCTCGCGGACATGGCTCCAGGAGATCCGATCACGTTGGCTGCGGTCCGTGACGCGGTCAACGATTGTCCCTGGCTTCTGGGCACAGTGGCGCAGCAGCAACTGTCGCAGCTGGTGCACGACTACCTCGTCGGCGCTGGTCCTTTGGCTGGGCTGTTGCGCGATCCCACAGTGACCGATGTGGTGGTCAACGGCCCCGCTGATGTGTGGGTGGAACGAGGGCACGGGCTGGAGCCCGCACAGGTGCAGTTTGATTCCGAGCAGCATGTGCGAGCCTGTGCTCAACGCCTTGCAGCGGCCGCAGGTCGGGCACTTGATGATGCTCACCCCTGGGTTGATGCCGGCTTACCGGATGGGCGCCGGCTGCATGCGGTCATCGCGCCGATTGCTGTGGGGTGCACGGCAATTTCCATCCGGGCACTGCCTGCTTCGAGGTTCACACTGGCCGACCTGACGCGGTTAGGGATGCTCACTGCGCAGTCACTTGCGCTGGTGCAGGGGTTGGTGCTGCAACGTCGGGCGCTGCTCATCACCGGTGGCACCGGCAGTGGCAAGACAACTTTCCTGGACTGTTTGCTCGGAGTGTGTGACACCAACGATCGCGTGGTCATCGCCGAAGACACGACCGAGTTGTCAGCCGCGACAGCAAACGTGGTGCGAATGCAGACTCGCTCCGCCGGCCACGGCGGTCGCGGCGCTGTCACGTTGGCCGACCTCGTGAGGCAAGCGCTTCGCATGCGCCCCGACCGAGTCGTGGTGGGTGAGGTTCGAGGCGTGGAGATTGTCGATTTGCTCATGGCGATGAATACCGGGCACACCGGTGGCATGGCCACGTTGCACGCCAACCGGGCCAGCGATGTGCCGACTCGGGTGCAACTTCTTGGAGCTGCCAGCGGCCTGTCGGCGGAAGTTTTGGATGTGGCATTGGGCAGTGCTATCCAAGCCATCATCCATCTGGATCGCGACGCTCACGGGGTTCGGCGAGTGCGCGAGATTGGTGTGCCGCTGGTCCGCGACGACAGGCTCATGGTCAGACCTGGCTGGTTACTCGGCGACGGCTTTGTCGATGAGGAGGCCGTAGTACGCCTCGCTGATCTAGCGTCAGTATCCGCCGAGGAAGCAGTGAGTCCAGGCCTGTGATCACGTTGCCAGACCGACAGCGAGTGTCGGCACTGCGCCAGTGGCGCGCGCTGGATGAACTGCTGTCGGCGTTGGCATCGGAGTGCGAAACTGGTCATCTGCCGCACCAGGCTTTCGCGACGGCTGCGGCGGAAATATCGAAAGCGGAATTGCCTGGAATTCTCGCGGCCCGACGTGCCAATGATTTGCTACTCAATCCATTTCAGCAGCTGTCGTCGAACGTCCATCCTGATCTGCATGACATCTGCCAAGTCTTGGCACATAGCTACGACCTGGCGCTCACCGCAGGGGCATCTCTCGCGGCTGCCTCCTTGCAGGCGCAGGAGCATGCGAGCGCACGGGCTCACGAGATGACCACGCTTGCCGAGGAGGTCGCGGGAGCCAAACTCAGTGCGGTCACGCTCATGCTGTTGCCCGGGGTTGGGCTGCTGCTTGGCCCGCTCATCGGAGCCAATCCGCTGGTGTGGTTGTGCACAACGTCGAGCGGACGTGTCATCTTGCTCATCGGTTTGGCAGTGCAAGGGCTCGGTTGGCTGTGGTCTCGGACCATCCTGCGGCGTGCACTCAATCCTGGGGTGACGAGGCTAGGTCAGCTGTCAAAGGCTCGTGGGCGACCGGCAGCGGAGGACCACGCTGCCTCACAGGTAATCCGGTTGCTCGCCGTCGCAACCGCTGGGGGCGGTCACGGCACCACGTTGTCGGCGTGCGTGAGCGACATCCTCAACGTTGGCCATGGCCGCACCGCGATGCAGATCAGTCGCAGAATCACGCTAGGCGAATCGTTTGCAGACATTGCGCAGACGACCGCCGACATGAATCGGCAATGGCGACATTTACTCGCCGTGCTGGCACGCTGCGAGCAGTCCGGCGCAGACCCATCTTCTGCGCTTAAGTCACTGGCCAGACGTGTGACGAGAGATGAGCAATCAGTTCGGCTTCAACGAATCAGACGTGCTGGAGTGTGGGTGCTGCTGCCGCTCGGGTTCTGCGGCTT
The DNA here is from genome assembly GCA_964343545.1 of uncultured Bifidobacteriaceae bacterium. Lineage (GTDB taxonomy): Bacteria > Actinomycetota > Actinomycetes > S36-B12 > UBA5976 > RFTO01. Next base: position 2,266 of record CAYFKX010000106.1, read on the forward strand.
GCCGGCATTCCTGCTGTTGACCGTGACGCCCCTGCTCATGTCGTACTTCTCGGGTCTAGACCTGTGGCGACGTTGAGAGCTACACAGCGTTTTTGTGGACGTCGTGCTCCACAGCAACTCCCCATGGTCGTCTCCAGCGACACCGTATTGCGACACAGTCACCGTCCGTCGCCGATCGGCGACTTCACGAGAAAGGACACCCATGCACACCTTTATCGCCACCGTTAGCCGGAAGGTCCGAGACGACGAGCGAGGCCTGTCGACCGCTGAGTATGCAATTGGAACCTGCGCTGTGACAGGACTGGCTGGGCTGCTCATGAAACTACTCACCGGGCAAGACATGGTTCGCCTCATCTGGCGCATCATCAGTCACGCTTTCGGCCGCATCTTCGGATTCTGATCCCCGATGGTGCAGGACTGCCGGCGTGATGGTGGCTGGGTGAGTGTCGAATTGGCCATCATCACGCCGGTCCTGCTCTTCCTGGTGTCGATTTTCGTGACGCTTCTTGGCGTCTGTGCTCAGCGCGTGAACTTCAGCGCAACCCTGCGTAACTGCGCGATTGCAGCTTCTCGACTGGAGTCTTCAACCGCGCTCGCCACAATGGCACGGGACTCGTTGCCAGGGTTGCGCAATGTCGTTGTGGATGTGGCCACTGGCGACGGCGACGATGTTCGGGTCACCTTGCAAGCGCGACTTTCACTGCCAGCGCCATTGCGTTTCGTTGCGCTCCACTGGTCTGAGTCGCTCGTCGCACATGTCAGCCGGTGATACCCATGAGGGTGCGTATCCACTTTTTGAAGCGCCAGGCACGTAACCGGCCGCCTTCGACGTCAGTGCCTCAGCCGCGCGAGAGACGTCGCGGGCGCTGCGGGCACAGCCGGGTCACCGGTGACGGCGGCTCGGCCGTGGCGCTGTTCATCGTGGGGGCGTTACTTGTTGCCAGTGTCGGTCAAGTCAGCCTGATTCTCGCCCAAGCTCGGCTCGAGCAGATTCGGTTGCAAGCCATCGCGGATCTGGCTGCTCTCGCCGCAGCCGAGCAGGTGCCAGATTGTGAACGAGCGCATCGGCTGGCAGCGGCCAACGGCACGACCGTGACCTGGTGCTCTGTCGGAGTCTGGGGCGCTCGAGTCATTCTCCAAGGGTCGCTGCACCCGAGTGCTCCCTGGCTCGGGCGTGCGTCGGCCCGGTCCCACGCAGGGTTCGAGCTCGTTGCTGGCAGTGAGCAATGGGGTAGCTCACCGTCTGCTCAGGCTCCAGGGTTTCCGGCACCGGCTGCGGGGATGACCGGTCGTCTCGCTCGCGTATCAGGCCATGCGGGCGCGCCAATGTGATGTATCTCCAACCCGATGCGCGCCCACCGGCTGAGGGGCAAAGCGAGCCCTAGCCCTACACTTACGCGCCATTGACCCTGCGCGGATTGCGCAAAACAGACCGTGGAGCACCTCATGCAGCACCTCCTTGCCGCCTCCGACCTGGCCGGCAACAACAACTCGATCGTCATGATCGTCGCCGCGATTGCGCTCATCGCGCTGGTCGTCGCGGCCCTGCTCGTGCGCGAGGTCCTGTCGGCCAGTGAAGGCACCGACAAGATGAAGGAGATTGCGCAGGCGGTTCAGATTGGCGCTGCCGCCTACTTGAGCCGGCAGTTCAAGACCCTCGCTGGGTTCGCTGGCTTGGTCATCGTGGTCTTGTACTTCCTGCCCGCTGACTCCCAGAGTGAGCGCATCGGTCGTTCCCTGTTCTTCCTGGTCGGTGCAGTCTTCTCGGCCATCACGGGCTACGTCGGTATGTGGCTGGCCGTTCGTGGAAATGTCCGAGTCGCCGCTGCGGCCAAGGATGCAGGCGAAAACCGCGCCATGCGCATTGCCTTCCGCACCGGTGGCGTTGCTGGCATGTTCACCGTCGGCCTGGGTCTGCTGGGCGCCTCGGTTGTCGTCCTTATTTATAAGGAGCAGGCACTGCACGTGCTCGAGGGTTTCGGATTCGGCGCTGCGCTGCTGGCAATGTTCATGCGTGTCGGCGGCGGTATCTTCACCAAGGCAGCCGACGTCGGCGCTGACCTGGTCGGCAAGGTCGAGCAGAACATCCCCGAGGACGACCCGCGCAACGCGGCCACTATCGCGGACAACGTCGGCGACAACGTGGGCGACTGCGCCGGCATGGCCGCCGACCTGTTCGAGTCCTACTCGGTGACTTTGGTCGCCGCACTCATCCTGGGGGTTGCGGCCTTCGGCAGCTACGGCCTGGTCTGGCCGCTGATCGTCCCGGCAATCGGCGTGCTCACCGCCATCATTGGAATCTTCGCTGTCTCCCCACGCACCACCGACAAGTCTGGGATGCAGGCCATCAACCGCGGCTTCTTCATCTCCGCCGTCATCTCGGTTGTGCTTGTTGCCGTCGCCGCCTTCTGGTACCTGCCCGCTGACGGCGCTGAGATCGAGGGTTGGACCTCGCCGCTGAGCCCGCAGTGGTTCGCCGTCGCCGCTGTTGT
>CAYFKX010000107.1:0-4757 GCA_964343545.1 uncultured Bifidobacteriaceae bacterium
CCGAGCCCTACAAGACGCACCTTGCCTATGTGAAGGAACGTCGCAACGACACCGACGGCGAAGCCATCCTGGCGGAGGCACTCGCCGCGTTGCGTGGCGAAATCTGACCTGCAACGCTTGCGGGGCACACAACGCCCCATGAGGGCAACAGGCGCGCGTTCATTGCGCCCTCACCTCGCTTAGTTATTTGCCTGCGCTGGACCAACCAAGCGCACCCGACACCCACGCAAAACTTGAGCAACCACGCAGACTCGAGGAACTACCCAGACTCGTGGCGAAACTGTCGGCACTGGGATTGGCTACACGCAGACGTATAGCCGTGCTCCAGCCATCGCCAACTTGGTCGCCGGCAGATTGCCATCACCGTCCAAGACGCGGGCGATTGCATCCCGTTTGTCGGCGCCAACAGCGACGAGTATCACCGTCGGACAGGCCAGCAGCAATGGCAGTGTCCAGGTGATGCGCGAGGCTGGCGGCTTGGGGGAGTCGGTGATTGCCACCACCGTTGACCGTGTGTCTGCCAGCACGCTGTGCCCGGGGAACAGCGACGCAACATGGCCATCGGGGCCAATGCTCACCACGGCGGCGTCGGCAAGCCCTAGCCGGTCAATGCGTTCTGCGTAGTCGGTTGCGCTATCCGCGACGGTTCTCGCCGAGTCGGGACCGAGCGCGGACTCAATCTCGATCAGGTTGTCCGCCCGCTCCTGCAGTGCATCGACAGCGGCGCTGTCATTGCGCTCGTCGTCACCGATTGGCAAGAATCGCTCGTCGCTGAACCAAACCCGAAGCGGTCGCTCGGTGGGCCATCGCGAAATGAGTTCAGTGGTGATGCGGGTACCGACGCGTCCGCCAGTGAGCGCGATGGATGACAGCGGGTGAAGCTGCAGCAGCGCATCTACGACCGCCTCGACCACTGCGTCAGGGGTGGGCAATGTCGTCGGTGTTGGCATCGCGAAGCCTGGCTCGTTCACGGACCGTCCGCGTGGAACTGCGGGCTGTCAGCGAGGGCATCGGCGTACACCTCGTCGGGGTCGAGGCGTCGCAATTCCTCGAGCAGAAGTTCTTTGGTCTCACGACGTCGCAGGGCGACCTCACTAGGCGGATAGCCCGGCACAGCCAGGGTTGCCTTGGTGCCGTCCGGCCTGGTGATGCTGATGTCGCCATCGGCGGTGTGAACGTGCACAGAGGTGATGCCAGGCCCACGGGAGGCTTTCATCGTGACTGGAACCTGCAAGCAGCGATGCAGCCAAGCGGCCAGCAGCGGCGCACTGGGGTTGCTCTTAGCGGCAGCCACCTCCGCACCGGTCACGGTCCCGTGGGGGCGATCCAGTGCGGCGGCGAGCAATGCCCGCCATGGCGTTGCGCGGGTCCAGGCAAGGTCAGTGTCGCCGGGTGCGTAGGCCGCAGCATGCACTTGCAGTTCAGTACGGCTACGGCCCGACAGCGATGCGTCCGTGATGCGCCGTCGGGCCAGCAGACCCAATGGGTCGGTGGACGGCGACTTGGGGGCGTCGCTGGCCCACCACACGACAACGGGGGTGTCTGGCACTAGCAGCGGCAACGCGACACTGGCTGTGTGACCTGCCATCGGCCCCCGCAGACGCAGGGCGATGACCTCACCTGGGCCCTCCTCGCCGGCGACCGAAATTTCGGCATCGAGCTGTGCTGGGGTGCGCCCAGGGCGGGGGATGATGCCGAGGATGCGCATCGGGTGTTCGGCCGCGGCGGCCGAGGCGGCAGCAAGGGCGTCCGCTTGGTCAGCCTCGTCTGCGACCACGATGAGGGTCAACACCAGTCCCACGGCGATGGCGCCGTTGCGGGCTTTCTCCTGTCGGATGGCCTCGGCGATGGCGACGACGGTGGTGTCTTCAAGGCGAATCATGGGCGCCTCCAGGTCCGACCGTCGCGTGCGAGCATGCTGTCGGCGGACATCGGTCCCCAGGTACCAGCGCTGTAGCCCTCTGGGGCCCCCGCGTCAGCCCAAAACTGCAGGACCGGGTCCAAGATGCGCCAGGACTGCTCAACCTCCTCATGCCGCGGGAACAGCGGCGGGTCACCGAGGAGGACGTCGAGGATGAGTCGCTCGTATGCCTCGGGACTGGTCTCGGTGAAGGACTCGCCGTAACCGAAGTCCATCGTCACATCGCGCACTTCCATCGCAGTGCCTGGCACTTTGGAGCCAAACCGCACCGTGACTCCTTCATCAGGCTGCACGCGGATGACAAGGGCGTTGTTGCCGAGTTCGCGGGTGTCGGTGACGGCGAATGGCAGGTGTGGCGCCCGCTTGAACACGACCGCGATTTCGGTGACGCGGCGGGCAAGCCTCTTGCCAGTACGCAGGTAGAACGGCACCCCAGCCCAGCGCCGGGTGTCAACGAGCAACTTCACGGCCGCATATGTCTCAGTTCGTGACTGCGGGTCCACTCCCACTTCATCGAGGTACCCCGCCACCATTTCGCCGCCCTGCCAGCCTCCGAGGTAGTGGCCTCGAGCAGTGGCCTCGGCGAGGTTGTCCGGCAGCACGACCGCTTGCAAAATCTTTTCTTTTTCGAATCGCACATGGGTGGCGTCAAAAGAAATGGGTTCTTCCATTGCGGTGAGGGCGAGCAGTTGCAGTAGGTGGTTTTGGATGACATCGCGGGCGGCGCCGATGCCGTCGTAGTACCCGGCGCGACCGCCGATGCCGATGTCCTCGGCCATGGTGATCTGTACATGGTCGACGAAGTTGCAGTTCCAAATCGGCTCGAACATTGCGTTGGCAAAGCGAAGGGCCAAGATGTTCTGCACAGTCTCTTTGCCGAGGTAGTGATCAATTCGGAACACACTGCCGGTGGGAAACACCTCGCCAAGTGTGCGGTTGAGTTCCTGGGCGCTGGCCAGGTCGTGACCAAATGGTTTTTCTACGACAACCCGTCGCCAAGAGTCGCCCTGCTGCTGGGATAGCCCAGAGGCCTTGAGTTGTTGCACGACCTCTGGGAACTTACCTGGTGGGATCGACAAGTAAAACGCGTGGTTGCCGCCGGTGCCGAGTTGCGCGTCGAGGTCTTCGACAGTTCGTTGCAGCGCCCCAAAAGCCGCCGGGTCGCTGAGGTCGCCCATGACGTAACGCACCCCAGTGGAGAGTTGCGCCCACGTGTCTTCATTGAACGGCGTACGAGCATGCTCGCGCACGGCATCGTGAACAATCTGCGCGAAGTCTTCGTTGGCGTACTCGCGCCGGGCGAACCCCACGAGAGCGAACCCCGGTGGCAGCAGGCCGCGGTTGGCGAGGTCGTAGATGGCGGGCATGAGCTTGCGGCGAGCCAAATCGCCGGTGACACCGAAAATGACGAGACTGCATGGACCGGCGATGCGTGGCAACCGTCGATCGCGTGGGTCACGCAACGGGTTGGTCATAGCCGTCCTTCACACTGGCAGGGTCGAACTGTCGGTGCCCACGTCACGTGGTGAGCGCTGTCTGCACGGTAGTGAGTAGATCGTTCCAGGAGTCTATGAACGCGCTGACCCCTGCAGCCTCGAGTTCGTCTGTCACCTCGCGATAAGACACGCCGAGGGACTCCAACTCCCGCCACACGCGCGCAGCGTCGGTCATGTGGTCGGTGATGGTGTCGCCGATGACCACACCATGGTCGGCCATGGCATTGAGGGTCGATTCGGGCATCGTGTTGACACACGCTCGTGCCACCAGGTCCACCACGTAACGAGTGTCTGAGTAGGCAGGGTCCTTCACGCCAGTTGATGCCCATAGCGGTCGCTGCACCTGTGCGCCCACGGCCTGCAGTGACTGCCATGACGAGGTGGCAGTGAAATCCAGAAACGCCTGCCAAGCCAAGCGGGCGTTAGCAATTGCTGCGTGACCAAGTAGTGCCTTTGCCTCGTCGGTGCCGAGGGCGCGCAACCGCGTGTCCACGGCAGTGTCGACTCGGCTCACGAAGAACGAGGCGACACTGTGGATCTCGGTGATGTCCAGACCAGCGCCTCGAGCCCGCTCAAGTCCGGCTGCCCATGCGTGCAACACCTCGCGGTAGCGATCCACGCTAAAAATCAACGTCACATTCACACTAATGCCGCGAGCGAGCAATTCGGTCACTGCGGGCAGTCCGGCCTTCGTCGCTGGCACTTTGATCATGACATTGTCACGGGCCACGAGTCGGTGCAGTTCGACGCCATCAGCGATCGTCGCGTCTGTGTCATGGGCCAATCGTGGGTCCACCTCGATGGATACTCGACCATCGCAGCCACCTGAGGACTGGTAGGTGCCAAGGAACAGATCACAAGCGGCTTGTACATCGGCGACCGTGACGGCACGCACGGCGGCGTTGACATCTGCGCCAGCTGCGCGCAGCGACTCGAGCTGCTCTGCGTACTCAGCTGCACCACTGGCAACGGCCTTTTGGAAAATTGATGGATTCGTAGTGACGCCGACCACACAGTGCGTGCTCAGCAGTTCGCGCAGCGATCCTGACGTCAGGCGGCCGCGACTGAGATCGTCAAGCCAGACGGACACACCCGCATCACTCAGCGCCCGCAGCGCCTCGTTGCTCATCGTCCGTCCGAAGGGGAGACTGAGTTGCGTTCCATGGTGCGTAGCGCTGCCTCGGCCACGGCTTCAGCGGTGAAACCCCGTTCGGCGAACAAGTGCTCCGCACTCGCAGAGGCGCCGAACTGGTCCATGCCGACCACCTCGCCATCGAGCCCCACAAATCGCCACCATCCCTGGGTGGCGCCGGCTTCGACGGCCACGCGGGCGCGCACCG
>CAYFKX010000108.1:0-4708 GCA_964343545.1 uncultured Bifidobacteriaceae bacterium
ACTCGCACTGGGCGACCACCGTGGAATGGGTGGTCACCTCCCACGACCGCCGCCATGGACTGTTCACCTCCGAGGAACTGCCACGCGGCATGAAGCAGATTCCCTTCGACTTCCCCGGCGACCCTGAGTTGGCGAACACGCTCGGGACGCTCGGCGAGAAGCACGGCACCTGGATCACGCCAATCGACGACCCCTACCTGCCGATCTACTACGCCACCATCAACTTGTGGAAGTTCCTCGGCGAGGGACTGGACAAGAAGTGGGTAACCATCGGCGTTTGCCAGACCGCGGAGAGCGAGGACGCGTTGCGACTAGGTCGCGCACTTGGTGAGGCCATTGCCATGACCGACCGCAAGGTGCTGCTGCTGGCCTCGGGCGCGCTCTCACACACCTTCTGGCCGCTACGCCAACTGCGCAAGCACGAGGCCAGCGACCTGAGCCACATCTTCACGCAAGAGGCGCGCATCGCCGACGAGGAGCGCATCGCATGGTTCAAAACCGGTGACCACGCCCAGGTGCTGGACACGATGCCGGAGTTCAAGAAGTACAAGCCTGAGGCCGGATTCCAGCACTACCTCATGATGATCGGCGCCTTGGGCGAAGGCGACTGCACTGCGGCCGCCCGGCAGTACGGCGAGTACGAGAACTCAGTGGGCACCGGGCAGGTGCACCTGTGGTTCGACCGCCCTGAAGGCGGCTTCCCGCGTTCGCGCACGCTGGCGGTGACCCGTGACTGAGTACCGCCGCATCCTGCTCGACGGGTACCCGACACAGGTCCGCCGCGACGGCGAATCGCTGGTCTGCGCGGATGGACGAGCGGTCGCCATCGCCGACGCCATCCACTTGCCGCCGGTGGAACCCACGAAGATCATCGCCGTCCACCTGAACTACGCCAGCCGCACTGAGGAGTTCATGACGAAGTTGCCGGCGGCCCCCACCTACTTCCACAAGCCCATCACCGCGCTCAACTCGCACGACGCCGCCGTCGTGCGTCCGGACCGCTGCAAGTGGCTGAACTACGAGGGCGAGATCGTCATCGTCATCGGTCGCACCTGCCGCAACATCTCCCCGGACGAGGCCGCCGACTACATCGCCGGCTACACCATCGGCAACGACTATGGGCTGCACGACTTCCGCGACACCGACGCCGGCTCGATGCTGCGGGTCAAGGGCAGCGACACCCTCGCACCGGTCGGCCCTGGCCTGGTCACGGACTGGGATTTCCGCAACAAGCGCATCCGCACGCTGGTCAACGGCGTTGTGAAGCAGGACGACAACACCGCCAACATGGAATGGGACATGCACTACCTGGTCGCAGACATCGCGCGCACCATCACCCTGGTCCCCGGAGACATGCTGTTCAGCGGCACGCCGGCGAACTCCCGCCCGGTGGAGCCCGGCGACATCGTCGAGGTCGAGGTCGAAGGCCTGGGCACGCTACGCAACCACATCGTCCACGGACCGACCGCCATCCGCTCCGATGTCGGAGCACAGCCGACTGAGAGCGAGGAAGTAGTCTCAACCGCACTCGGCGGCGACTGGGAGTTCCGCGGCATCCGCACCCCCAGCAAGGACTTGTACCCCTCGCGCATCGAAGAGAAGGATTGACACATGAGCATCAAAGTGACCGTGGACATGACCAAGTGCCAGCACTACGGGCAGTGCTGCTTCGAGGCGCCGACTGTGTTTGAGCTGGATGCTGACGGCAAGTTGCTCGTGCTGCAGCATGAGGTGGACGACTCGCTGCGCGAGCAGGTCGAGAGCGCCGCGGATGTCTGCCCGATGCAAGCAATCACCCTCGACTGAGTGACCACCCGAGCTGCCAGCATGTCTGGGGTCGTCATCGTCGGAGCCGGTCTCGGTGGGTTGCGGGCGGCAGAGTCTCTGCGCGCTAACGGCTACACCGGCGCCATCACCATCATCGGCGATGAGCCGCACCTGCCATACAACCGACCGCCCCTGAGCAAGGAAGCGCTCAAGGGTGGTGTGGATGTCGACGGTTTGCTGTTCCGTCGCAAAGCATCGGTTGATGATGTGACCTGGGCATTGGGCAGCCCTGCAGTTGCCTGCGACCTTGACGCCGGCACGCTCACCTGCGCCGACGGCAGCGCACATCACTTCGACGGCCTGGTCATCGCCACCGGCATCCGCCCGCGTGACCTGAACATCCCCGGGCCGCGCACTGGCCGGTTCTTCCTGCGCGATGCCGCTGATGCGGCCGCACTTCGCACGCACCTGGGCCATGGGTCACGCGTGCTCATCCTCGGCAGCGGCTTCATCGGCTGCGAGGTCGCCGCCACGGCACGAGCACTCGGCTGCGAGGTGGACATCGTCTCGATGGACCAAGCGCCGATGCAGCGCCCACTTGGTATGGAGCTCGGTCAGGCGATGCAACGGCGGCACGAGTCTCACGGAGTCCGGTTTCACCTCGGCCAAACGGTCGAGGAGTTCCTCGGCGAGACCTGCGTGACCGCTGCCCGTCTCAGTGGCGGCGATGTCATCAATGTCGATGTGGTGCTTGAGGCCGTCGGCTCGACCCCGAATGTCGAGTGGCTCGACGGCAACGGACTCGACCTTTCAGACGGCGTCGCGGTGGACGCATCCATGCGGCTGCTCGGGACCAGCACACCTGCGGTAGCTGTCGGCGACATCGCGCGGTACGCGAACGCGCTTTTCGACGCGGTCCCGCGCCGCGTCGAGCACTGGAACCTGCCCACCGAAACTGGCAAGCGCGCGGGTGCGACTCTGGCAGCGCTGCTGGCCGGCGGTCGGCCCGCGGACGAGCAGTTCACTGCGATGCCGTCGTTCTGGTCCGACCAGTACGACCACAAGTTGCAGTCATTCGGCTTGCCTGGGCTCGCCGACGAGATCGTCGTCGCACAGGGTGACCCAGACGGGCCGTGCGTCGCGGAGTACCGACGCGCAGGTCGGCTGGTTGGCGTGATTGGGATAGATGCCACATCGGCGTTGGTCCCCTACCGCGCCGCGCTCATGGCAGGCTGACACCCCGTGACCACCGAGCAGCCGCTGCACCTCGGCCCGAGTCGGGAAGCAGCATTGGCTCGGGCCGCGCAGATTGTGCGCGAGGCGTGGCAGGAGTTCGACCACCCGCGCCCCACTGAACCCGACAACGACCCGACTCTGGACTCGTTGTTCACGCAACCGCTGCCGGCCGACGGCATCGACGCGGTGGCCGGGGTCGACATCGCGGCCCGGGTGCTGGATCACTCGTATGCGCAGAGCCGACCGAGGTATCTGGCATTCATTGGTGCCAGCGGGCTGGAAATCGGCGTGCTCGCCGACCTACTGGTCACGACATACGACGTGAACCTCGCAGTGGACTCCAAAGCCGCCACCCGCGTAGAAGAGCAGAGCATCCGCTGGCTCGGCGAGTACCTCGGCTATCCCGCCGACGGTGGCTCGTTCACCAGCGGCGGACAGGTCAGCAACCTCACCGCGCTGGCCTGCGCCCGAGAGCGGATGTTCCCCGGCACCCGACGCACCGGCGTTGGCGCCGTGCGCGCCACTGTCTATGTCTCGCAGGAGGCGCACTACTCAGTGCGGCGCGCAGTGGAGGTGCTGGGCATCGGCAGTGACTCCATCCGCTCCATCGCACTCGATGAGCAGCGGCGGATGCGCGTGGATGAACTACGCGCGCAAGTGGCAGCGGACATCGCCGCCGGCTTCACACCGATGGCCGTGGTTGCCACCGGCGGCACGACGCTCACGGGTGCAGTGGACCCGCTCGACGCCATCGCAGATGTGGCCGCAGAACACTCGATGTGGCTGCATGTGGACGGCGCCTACGGCCTGGCCGCCGCTGGCCTGCCCGAGTGCTCGCAGATGTTCGCCGGCCTGAACCGAGCGGACTCACTCAGCATCGACGCGCACAAGTGGCTGTTCGTGCCGAAGGCGTGCAGCGCCATCCTGGTGAAAGACCATGTGCCGCTGGTGCGGACTTTCTCGCACAATGAGGCCTACATGCCGCATGAAGGCGGTGCGCTCAACCCGGTCGACATGACCCTTGAGTACAGCCGACCGGTGCGCTCGCTGAAGCTGTGGTTGGCATTCCTGGTCTACGGCTCTCAGCGGATGAAGGCGGCAGTGGGCCGGCACCTGGAGCAGGCGCAGCTCCTGTGGGACCTCGCCGACGCCGACCCGGAGTTCCGCACCCTGCCTAACAAGCCGCAACTGTCCATCACGCCGGTGCAGCATGTGCTCCCCGACTGCCCCGATGTGGATGCGCACAACATGGCGCTGACATTCGCGATGCAGAAGGACGGCCGGGTGTTCATCTCCCCCGGGCAGATCGACGGGCACTCCTACCTGCGACCCTGCTTCGTGAACTACCGCACCGATGAGTCGGATGTGCGTGCGGTGCTCGATGTGGCCAGAGAACTCGGCCGCTCACTGTGCCCGCAGCACTGACCGGCGACACGGTCAACCAGCGTCACGCGGGCGCACGGGCAGGATGACCTCGTTGCGTCGCAGGAACGGCGGGGTCCACGGCGGATCGAAGCGAGCAGACCGTGCTGCCCCCGCAGGCACGAAGTCAGCCGCAGTCACATCCTCAAGTAGTCGGACGAGTCGGGCGTCGTACTTGCCCTTGCTGGCGAACCCCGAGTAACACACGACCGCCGCCAAGTGTTCTGACACCTCGCGCACACTCACCCGGGAATCCTCCGGCAGTGGCATGTCCGCCAAGGGC
>CAYFKX010000109.1:0-4678 GCA_964343545.1 uncultured Bifidobacteriaceae bacterium
GACCCTTTGCCGTCACCTGCTCGCTGAGCCGTCAGCAGTTGGCCGTCTGCGAGCGCCGCCCGCCAACGTTTGCCGATCGCGCGGTCGGTTTTGCCATGAGCCAATGAGCGGGCAAACTGCTGGTCCTCAGGCACTGACACCGTGGACCTGCAGGAAATGGCAGCCGACATCGCCTGCTCGCTCAGTTCTGCTCGGCGACCTCGGACTGCGAGAATCACTCGCTCTCGTGAGACAGACAGTTTCATCAGGAATTTTGCAGCCGCTGCACATGAGCTCACTGTCGGCTCAGTGACGACCACGATGTCATCAGCGTTATCTAGGACTGCCGCAGCAAAGTCGCTGGCGCTATCAGCCGAGAGGTCCACGACCATGACGTCGTCACCCGCCAGCCCACTGAGGACATACGAAAGCGAATTCCATTCGGGTCGTATCGGGCGGCGATCATGACTGAGCAGCAAGCAATGGTCTGTGACAGAAATCAGCCCACGTGCCACCTGCGACCGTGCCACCACTTCGCGCAACGGGAGAACATCCGGCCAGCGGCTGCCCGCCTGTGCCTCAGCGCGAATCCAAAGATCCAGCCCGGCGCTGCGCGAATCGCCGTCGACAAGAACCGTGAACGTGTCCTGTGCCAGAGCAATGGCCCAGGCGCACGTGGTCGCGCCGCGGGCACCCGAGCTGCTCACCACGGCGATAAGGCGGGCACCGGAACGCTCGCGAGTAGGCGATGCATCTTGCGCCCACACGGTCGCCTCAGGACTGTCCAACTCCAATGCGGCACGACCAATGACCGCTGGTTCACCCTGGGACTGCCAGTGAGATGTCGATGCCAGTAATCGCGGCTGCTCTGAATCTGGCTGGGCATGCACTGCAACCACAACGTCTGCCTGCAGCGCGCTCACGTCAACTGCGTCGGCGCCGACCACCACGAGGCAGTCCCCGAGATTGTGCGCGAAGACAGACTCGCTACTGCTGAGGACGCGCAATGACGCAGCCGACGGCATCACCGCAGCGACGTGGCTGGACACGGCCGCTGCAACTCGTACATCGTCAGTGACGCACACCACCGACTGACCGTCTTGCCAGGCTCGCTGCAGGATGCCAGTGATAGTCGCGACCTCGACAGTCGCAGCGATCGTTCCATGAGCTCGCATCCGCGCAGTGAATGCAGTACGACCCTCACGCGTTCGACAGTTAACAGCAGTCTGTGCTCAACCAGATGACCTCTGGAACTGGGGATTTCGCTCCTCAGTTGCGCGACATCGGCGCAGCTTCGCGCCGACCTCATGATCAAAGCCGCTGGACTGCGTACCCTGCGGGCATGGAGACGACATCGGGTCACCCCCGCTGGCACTCGGCCGTCTTCTTCGACCTTGACAAGACACTGCTCGCTTCGTCCTCGAGTTGGGCATTTGCCAAACCGTTCTACCAAGGCGGGCTCATGGGCCGTCGGGCCGCCGCCCGAAGTGCATATGCGCAACTCATCTTCGCGATCAGCGGTGCAAACGCTAGGAACACCGAAACGTTGCGTCGGGAACTGAGCAGGTTGGTCACTGGCTGGCCCGTCGACACCGTCCGTCGAGTCGTCTCAGAGGCCATCGATGTGGTCGTCGACCCGCTGGTTCATGCCGAGGCTCTCGACACCATCGAGCAGCACCGTGCTGCGGGCCGGGCGATTGTCATCATCAGTGCTTCCGGAAGTGACGTCGTTGATCCCATCGCCGAACGCCTTGGTGCTGACTTCGTCGTCGCAAGCGAACTGCAGATGCGCGACGGGCGCTACACCGGGCACATCACTTTCTATGCCTACGGCCCCGCAAAGGCCGAGGCGATGCGCGAACTCGCGGTCGCGCAAGGTTGGGATTTGACGGACTGTTACGCCTACTCAGATTCATCGACCGATATCCCGATGTTGGAAGCCGTAGGGCATCCCTATGCAGTCAACCCCGATGCGGCGTTACGGGCGGTGGCGGTTGAGCGTGGCTGGTCGCTTTTACGCTGGCATCGCACAGTGAGCCTGCGAGAGCGGTTCGGCAAAATCAACCCTCGCACTGCCTCATTGGTGGCGCTGGGCGTTGTGGGCATGTCAATCGTGGTGCGGGTAGTTCGCCTGCGGGCTCGTCGGCGCTCGATGGACGCCGCCCGTTAACGCACGTCACCGCTCAAGAGTCGCTCAAGATCGGCGAGTGCTCGCTGTGCTGCTCGAGTCAGTATCTCGGCGTGCCACTGCAACCAACCTGCAGTCACTTCGTCGCCGTTCATGGCGCTGCGAATCTGACGGACCCATGCCGGTCTTCCCTCACTGAGCAGCACCGAATTCAGCGGCAAGATGGCATCGGGATCGCTGCTGCGCGAGACCAGAATGGCGCGCACAGCCGCGCGTGCGAGCAATGAATTGTCTGAAGCGAACGGCTGCCCTGCCGCCAGCAGCGCGTGAGCAATCCCAGCTGCAGTCACCGCAGGTATCTCGGTCGTGGTAGCCGCGACACAGATTGCTCTGACGCAGTCATCGACGGGGCGACGAGTCATTGCCAGGTTGAGTTCATCGTGCAGGTATCCAGCATGATTCCCCGGCACCGGGCGGCCCCGCAGATCGTCAGGCAGTCCGCTACCAGCGCTTGCCCTCAGATGCCAGGCGCCGAGTGCGCGAGGCGGAGACATCGTGAAGAGGTCGGCCTGCTCACGAGCCGCTTGCTCCACCAACGCAGCCGCACGTAGCCGCACTGACAACGGGCCTTCCCCTGCGAGCGATTCACTGAACGCTGCGAACGGGACTTCGGCACCCGCGAGCGCAGCCGATGCGTGTGCCTCGATGAGTCGCGACCGGCTGAGATATTCCTCGGTTCGAGTTGATGGTCGGCGCACCAACGGGTGCCTGAGCACCGCGTCGATGGATTCCTGGGCCAGGGCTGCACCCATGCTGACATTGTGTGCCTGTGCCTGGGCCAGCAATCGTGACGGCATATCACTGGACACATGTCGCATCTTCTCGCATTGGTTGACTGGTCAGACGTCTGCGGCGCAGCCCGCGCGTCCACCCACCTGCGACCTTGCGCCTATCACTACTGTGAGCAAACCGACCACGGCCTCGGTAGCAAGGCCGTTGAGCCGAGGAGTGCACCCATGACCCGCATCGATGCCGATGGCGAGAGCGCCGACACGACGTTGTCGAATCTGCTCAGCGAGAGTCGCAGTTTCGCGCCACCCATTCCCTTCGCCCGCGCTGCGAACATTCACGAGGATGAGTACCTCGCAGGTGCAGACCACATCGCGTTCTGGACCAAGCAAGCGCAGCGAATTTCGTGGTCGAGCCCATGGACATCTACCCTGGACTGGAGCAACCCGCCGTTCGCGCGGTGGTATGTGGATGGTCAGCTCAACGCGAGCGTTTCCTGCCTTGACCGGCACGTAAACGCCGGGCACGGCGACCGCATCGCGCTGCAGTTTGAAGGCGAACCTGGTGATAGCCGCAGCATCACGTATGCGCAGCTTTTGAGCGACGTCTGCCAAGCCGCCCATGCGCTGACTGCACTCGGTGTTGGCGCGGGCGACCGAGTTGCCATCTACCTACCCCTGATCCCCGAAGCCGTGGTTGCCATGCTCGCATGCGCCCGCATTGGTGCGGTGCACTCGGTCGTGTTCGGCGGTTTCTCCGCAGAGGCGCTGCGCAGCCGCATCGAAGATGCCGGTGCCTGCCTTGTGATCACGGCTGACGGTGGTTACCGTCGGCAGGCACCGTTCGCCCTGAAACCCGCAGTTGATGAGGCGGTCGCCGACTGCCCGAGCGTGCGACACGTTCTCGTCGTGCGCCGCACTGGCCAGGAAATCAGTTGGTATGACCGCGACCTCTGGTGGCACGAGGCGCTCGGCAGCCAGCCCACTGAGCATGTGCCTGAGTCCTTCGACTCCGAGCACCCCCTCTTCATCCTCTACACATCGGGCACCACGGGCAAGCCGAAAGGCATCAAACACACCACCGGCGGCTACCTCACCCAGGCCGCGTACACGCACCATGCCGTGTTCGACATCAAGCCTGAAACCGACGTCTACTGGTGCACCGCTGACGTCGGCTGGATTACTGGACACTCGTATGTCGTGTACGGCCCACTAGCCAACGGGGTCACACAAGTCATCTACGAAGGAGTCCCGGATGCGCCACACCAGGGCCGCTGGTGGGAAATCATCGAGAAGTACCGGGTGAGCATTCTCTACACCGCGCCCACGGCTATCCGCACGTTTATGAAGTGGGGTGACTCGATTCCAGCCGGCTACGACCTGCGCAGCCTGCGCCTGCTCGGCACCGTCGGAGAACCCATCAACCCAGAAGCGTGGATGTGGTACCGCGAACACATCGGCGGCAACCGCTGCCCGGTGGTCGACACCTGGTGGCAGACCGAGACCGGCGCCATCATGATTTCGCCGTTGCCGGGTGTGACTGCGACCAAACCTGGTTCTGCAATGACGCCACTGCCGGGCATCGGCGCAAGCATCGTCGACGACCACGGCACGGTTGTGCCGCATGGCTCGGGTGGGTACCTCGTTCTCACGCAGCCGTGGCCCGCGATGCTGCGCGGCATCTGGGGAGACGACCAGCGCTACGTCGATACCTACTGGTCACGCTGGCCGGGTTTCTATTTTGCAGGGGACGGCGCGAAGTACGACGAGGACGGTTCGATGT
>CAYFKX010000110.1:0-4666 GCA_964343545.1 uncultured Bifidobacteriaceae bacterium
CCAGACTCCACCAGAGCCCGAACTTGTTCGCAGATTCGTCGACCGCCTTCGAGCTTGACCGCGTGCGCACCGCCTTCCTTGAGGAAGCGGGCGGCGTTGTGCAGTGCGGTGCCGACGCCGGATTGGTAGGAGCCGAATGGCATGTCGGCCACGACCATTGCGCGACTGCTGCCTCGCACCACTGCGCGTACCAGTGGCAGCAGATCATCAACGGTCACTGCGACGGTGTTGTCGTAGCCGTAGACGACGGTCGCGGCCGAGTCGCCAACCAGGAGCACGGGCACGCCGAGGTCGTCGAAAATGCGTGCGGTGATGGCATCGTAGGCAGTGAGCATCGGCCATGGCTGACCGTTGACCTTCGCCACAGCGAGGTCTCTGGTGCTCACGCGGGCGCCAGTGGGTGCGCCGCCGTAGAGGTGGGTGCGCTGTTCTGCAATGGCAGGGCGCGACGTCACAGTGGACATGACAACTCCTTGAAGCCTCGAGGCCACCGGACGGTGGTCCCCGTGCGTGTGCTCATTGTGGCACAACGCGCCTGTGCGCGAGCCAGTCAACTGGCGTTTGAGCGCAGCGACAGGTCTGGTCGCTCGATGCGGAACATGCACGCCCAGTACGCCGCGAACGCGACGAGTATGCCGCCGTAGATGTCAATCACGTAGTGCTGCTGCAGCAACACCGTGGCCGGGATGATGAGCAGGAACCAAGGGATGAGCACCCGTGCGGTGCGGGGGATGACGTGACGAATCCGCCACAGGGCGATGATGGAGACCACTGTCCAAGTTACGTGATTGGACGGGAAACCGTTGAGCGGTCGGTCATTGCCGTAGACCACGTTGACCAGCAGCCAGGTGAAGGGATCATCTCCGGACACTGGCTTGCGCGGGACTTCGGTCTGGAAGCAGAAGTAAGCGATGTCCAGGACTGCTTGCGAAGTGATGATTGCCCAGCCGTTGGTCAGGAATGCTCGACGACCGCCGACGCGTAGTGACAACACCGGCACAACAATCATTGCGAGCCAGTGAAACGACAGGTACGGCACGACGAACACCGGCACCAGTGGCAGATTTTCATCGACCCAGGTGTTCATCAGCAACGGTTCGCTGCGCGGTTCGAGCCGGTTGAAGAAGAAATACGACGCCATGGCTGCGGCGATGCCCGCGAACACGAGGATGATGTCGCGGCGAGTGGCCTTCTCTGATGCGCTCATGCTCGGCAGGTTATCCCTGTATTGCTCACAATTGTGTGAACCAGCCTGTGAGACTGGGCGCAAGGCGAGTGACATGGCCTGCCTCGAGCTGGTGCCTGGTCAGGAGGACTGCGGCGGTCGCGAAGTGATGGGCAGGCGGCGGTCGCGACCAAATGCGAGCCGGCTCACCTTCGGGCCAGGGGGGTACTGCCGGCGCTTCCACTCAGCCTTGTCAACCATGTGCACAACGCGCTCCACCAGGTCCGCATCGAAACCCATCTGCGTCAATGCCGAAGCACTTGCGTCCTGCTCGATGTATGCGGCGAGTACCGGATCCAACTGCGGATAGGCCGGAAGCGAGTCAGTGTCGCGCTGATCTGGTCGCAGTTCGGCACTCGGCTCCTTCTCGATAGATGACACTGGAATCGGTGGCATCTGCCCAAGGGCTTCGGCATGTTCATTGCGCCAACGCGCGAGCGCCCAAACATCCACTTTGAACACGTCCTTGATGGGTGCATACGCCCCGACCGTGTCGCCATAGACCGTGGAATACCCGACGGCGAGTTCGCTCTTGTTCCCCGTCGCGAGGACTAGATGACCTTCGGAGTTCGATATCGCCATCAATGTCGTCCCACGCACGCGCGCTTGGACATTTTCTGCGGCCACGCCTGTCAGCGACAGCCGCTGCGTGAACTCAGCAATCATCGGCTCGACGTCCACGGTACGCAGGTGCATCCCGGTGCGCTGTGCAAGATCAGCTGCGTCGACCCGCGAATGCTGGGAGGAGAACTGGCTCGGCATCGAGACTCCGTGCACGTTCTCGGGGCCGAGAGCATCGCATGCGAGCGCAGCGACAACGGCGCTGTCGATGCCGCCCGAGACGCCGAGGACCACTGAGTGTGCACCGTTCTTGCGTACATAGTCGCGAATGCCCAGTGTGATGGCCTGCCACACCTGGGCAAGTTCGGGTAAGTCGACGGATAACGGTCCGACGACGTTGGCGGTGAGGGTGCGAACTTCCTCTTCGAATTGCGGCAGACGCGCTGTGACCGTGCCGCGGGTATCAACCGCGAATGACCCGCCGTCGAAGATCAGCTCGTCTTGGCCACCGACGGAGTTGACATAGATGATGGGGCAGCCGACCTCGTGCGCGCGCGTGACCACGAGCGCGGTACGCAAGTCATCCTTGTCCCGTTCAAAAGGTGAAGCGTTTGGAACGAGCAGCAGATCGATACCTGCGGCGCGATACTCCGCCATCAAGGATGTGCCCTGCCACAGGTCTTCGCAGATGGCGATGCCGACTCGGCAGTTCGCGACGTTGAAGACGCAGATGCCCTGGCCGGGGGCGAAGTTGCGGTACTCGTCGAAGACGCCGTAGTTCGGCAGATGACGTTTCGCGTACGTCGCTTGCACGGACCCGTTGTGCAGGACCGACGCGCAGTTGCGCGGAGCGGGACGACCGCCCACAGACGCGGTTGCGATGTCGATATGCCCTACGACAACATGCTTGCTGCCATGGCCGCGCCGCTGGAGCTCGACCGCGAGGTAGTGCAACCCGTCAACACTTGCCTGCTGCAACTGCGGTCGCAGGGCAAGGTCTTCCAGTGGGTAGCCCGTAAGAGCCATCTCAGGAAACAGGATTATTTGTGACGCGGCGTCAGCCTGGTCGACCGCAGCGAGGATTCGCGTGCAGTTGTCGGAGATTGCGCCGACATTGGAGTTGATCTGCGCGATACTGACCAGCGGCAATGCGCGCTGATCGTGCGCCTCTGCTGGCCCGGAGGACATGCGGCGAGCGTATCGGGCGGGTCCGCGATGTCTGTGGCGAGTGACACACGGCCGAGTCCGCGCTCGTAACCTGCGTGAAACACCCAGCGGGCACGATACGGCCATGGATCGCCAAACAGAGTTCGTGCTGCGCACCATTGAGGAGCGCGACATCCGCTTCATCCGGCTGTGGTTCACCGATGTGCTCGGCATGCTCAAGAGCGTCTCGGTGGCACCGGCAGAGTTGGAGTCTGCGTTCACCGAAGGTATCGGCTTCGACGGCTCTGCAATTGAAGGCTTCGCTCGGGTGCACGAGTCCGACATGCTCGCCAAACCCGACCCGGCGACATTCGCCCTGCTGCCCTGGCGCGGGGAAGGCCCTGCAGTGGCGCGCATGTTCTGCGACATTCAGATGCCCGATGGGTCGCCTTCTTACGCTGACCCACGCCACGTGCTCAAGCGCACCTTGAATCGCGCTGCAGATATGGGCTACACGTTCTATACCCACCCGGAAATTGAGTTCTTCTTGTTCAAAGAACAGCCCAAGCGCGGGGAGCGTCCCATCCCGATTGACGAGGTCGGCTACTTCGACCACGCCCCGAACGGCGCTGGTCAGGACTTTCGTCGCCAGGCCATCACGTTGCTGGAACAGATGGGCATCTCGGTGGAGTTCAGTCACCACGAAGGCGCCCCGGGGCAGCAGGAGATTGACCTGCGCTACGCGGATGCCCTCACCACCGCAGACAACATCATGACTTTCCGACTAGTGGTGAAGGAGGTGGCGCTGGAGCAGGGCTCCTACGCCACTTTTATGCCAAAACCGTTCATGGAGTATCCAGGTTCGGGCATGCACACGCACGTGTCGCTGTTCGAAGGCGACCGCAACGCGTTCTTCGACGCATCAGGGCAGTACCACCTCTCCGCTGTCGGGCGCTCGTTCATCGCAGGGCTGCTGCGCCATGCGCCAGAGATCACTGCAGTGACGAATCAGTGGGTGAACTCCTACAAGCGGCTCATGGGCGGTGGCGAGGCCCCGGCGTATGTCTGCTGGGGGCACAACAACCGTTCGGCGCTGATTCGAGTGCCGATGTACAAACCCAACAAGGGCACGAGTACGCGGATTGAAATGCGCTCGCTGGACTCTGCTTGCAACCCGTACCTTGCATTCGCATTGATTCTTTCGGCAGGACTGAAGGGCATCGAAGAAGGTTATGAGCTTCCTGCCGGTGCTGAAGACGATGTGTGGTCGTTGACGGAGGCGGAACGGCACACACTTGGTATCGACCCGCTGCCGACGTCGCTCAGCCGTGCCATCGCGGTCATGGAAGGCAGCGAGCTGGTTGCAGAGACACTTGGAGAGCACGTCTTCGACTTCTTTCTGCGCAACAAGCGACAGGAGTGGGAGGCGTACCGCCAGCAGGTCACCGAGTTCGAGTTAAACCGTTACTTGCCTATCCTGTGACCCATGCCAACCGCAGGTGAGCTTGCGCGCTGCGGTTTTCTTGACACCAGCGCAGCGGCTGAGGCGCTGGCCTGGATGCCAGACCCGACTGCGGCGCTGACCGCGTTCAGCGAGGCGGCCGACCCTGATGCTGCCATCGCCCTGATGGCGCGCATCGTGCAACGCCACCCCGATTGCAGCGCCGTTGTCGACCCTAGGCAGTTCGCTGCCCTCGCCCAGGTTCTCGGTGCCAGCCCGGCGCTCGGGGAGCA
>CAYFKX010000111.1:0-4665 GCA_964343545.1 uncultured Bifidobacteriaceae bacterium
CTGGGTTGGCAGCGCTTGCAGCCGAGCGCATTCGGCTGCTTGAAGCCGAATCTGATGACGGTGAGCCGGTCGTGCGCGACCCCGCTGAACTCGACGCGCAGGCGCGCGAGCATCGGGCGACCGAGCACGACTTGGCTCGACAAGTTGAACATGAGCGCGTCGCACTTGCGGAAGCGGTGCGCCTGCGCGCAGTGGCTGAAGCAGCGTTAGGTGACCACGACGCTCAAGTGGAACGTGCCTCTCGCGCGGTTGCCGACCGGCGTGAGCAACTCGCTCAACTCGCTGGTCTCGTCGCGGCAGCGGAGTCTCGGGTTGAAGCGCGCGACGTCGAGATCGATCGGCTGTCCGGGCAGCACGGTTCTGCGCTCGAGCGGGCCGCCACCGCGCAAGCCGCATTTCGCAACTTAGAAGGTGACATTGCTGGGCTTGATGCTGGCGAAGTTGATCTTGATGCCGCGCATACCCGCGCAGTGGCTGCGCTAGCAGCCGCCGACTCCAACGTCGCCGAGATGCGCGAGCGTTGGCAGCACGTTGACAAGCAGCGTGCAGCTGCCCAGGCCCGCGTCGATGCCCTGGGCAGTGCTATCGAGCGGGATGGCGCTGCAAGTGTCCTCGCGGCTGCCGAGGCGCTGGCCGCAGTGCTCGGTCCGCTGGCCGATTTGGTGCGCATCGAGCCGGGTTGCGAGGACGCGGTCGCCGCTGCACTGGGCCCGCTGGCTGACGCAATCGCCGTTGCTGACACCGGTGCTGCGATGAGCGCCATCCGTCATCTGCGCAGTTCCGGCAATGGGCGTGCAGCGCTGCTGGTACTCGGAACGCCACACGCGCAGTACCCGCCGGCACCAAGCGGGGCCCGTTGGCTCAACGACTGCATAACCGGCTCTGAGCAGGTGCGTGCGGCGCTGTCCCATCTGCTGCGCGGCTATGTGCTGGTGTCTGATCTTGACTCTGCTGCCGCGATCGTCGCCAGCAACCCATCTTTGCTTGCGGTCACGGGGCACGGTGACGTCCTGGCGGCCGCGTGGGCGCTCGCTGGCGATGCCAACGCCAGTCGCCTGCAGTTGCAAGCCGCGCTGGATGCAGCACAAACTGACCTTCGCGACCTCACCGCAGACGCGGAACGAACCCAGTTCGAGATTGCGAACCTCGAGCGCGCCCGCGAGGAAGCGAACGCACGCGTCGAAGCGACGCTGGCGCGTCTGCACGAGTCGGATGCGCAAATGTCGGCCGTCGCCGAGCAGTTGGGCGAGTTCGCTAGCGCTATCCGCAACGCGCAGGCGGAAGCACAGCGCTTAGCGCAGGCGATGGCAGACGCGGCAGCCGCCCGTGACGGGGACACAGAATCGGTGTCGGTGCTGCGGGGGCAGTTGCTGGAGGCTCAGTCGCAACCTGAGATTCGGGTGCCGGATGATGTCGACCGACAGGCGCTGTCGCAAGCCCTGGAGACTGCGCGAGCCACCGAAGTTGACGCCCGACTCGGTGTGCGCACCACTGAGGAGCGCATGCAAGCCGCCGCCGCGCAGGCCGACGCAGTAGAGCGTGCTGCTCGCGAGTCTCGTGCTGCGATTGATCGCGCGGTTCGACGCAAGGAGCAGCGAGAGCGCGAGTTGCGAGTCGCCCGCGCTGTTCACTCGGGGACTGCCGTACTCGCGCAGTACATCGATCGCGTACTCCTCGCCGCAGAGCGCGAGCGTGACGCTGGCGAACTCAATCGTCGTGAGCTTGAAGCCGAACGTGCGTCACTGCGTGGTCAGGAGCGCGAGCTTGCGGCTGAGTACGAGCGCCTCACCGACACCGTGCATCGCGATGATCTGGCACGTGCCGAGCAGCGAATGAGAATTGAGGCTCTGCAGGAAAAGGTGCTCGATGACTACGGAATCGAGGACTCCACTCTCATCGCGGAGTACGGTCCCGCTGCATTGGTGCCGGTCAGCCAGCAAAGCCCAGCAGATGAAGCTGACGGGGAGCCTGCACCCGAGCCTTATCCGTATGTGCGTGAGCAGCAGGAGCGCCGCCTGGCCGAGGCAGAGAAAGGGCTGGCGCTGCTCGGTCGGGTGAACCCCTTGGCGCTCGAGGAGTACGCGGCCATGGAGGAACGACACAAGTTCCTGAGTGACCAGGTCGAGGATCTCAAGCGTGGTCGAGCAGACCTACTGTCGATCATCGCTGAAGTCGATGAGCGAGTACGTGAGGTTTTCGCTGCGGCCTTCCACGAGACGGCAGCGCATTTTGCGCAGATTTTCCCGCGCCTGTTCCCTGGCGGCGAAGCGCGGATGTACCTGACCGACGAAGAGAACCTCCTCACGACGGGTGTCGAGATTGAGGCGAAGCCGCCTGGCAAGAAGCCACGCAGTCTGCTGCAACTGTCCGGTGGTGAGAGTTCGTTGACGGCGGTCGCATTCCTCGTCGCTATCTTTAAAGCGCGCCCAAGCCCGTTCTATGTTCTCGACGAGGTTGAGGCCGCGCTGGACGATGTCAACCTCGGAAGGTTGATCGACGTGCTTGCCGACCTCAAGCACAGCAGCCAGCTCATCATCATCACGCACCAAAAGCGCACAATGGAAATTGCAGATGCGCTCTACGGTGTTTCCATGCGTGGCGACGGACTCAGTGCGGTCATCGGTCAGCGCATCAGTGATATTCATGATGACGAGCCCGAACCCGCGGTGCTATGAGCCAGCAATTGCCGGTCATCATCGCATCGGTGACCGGTGTGGCAGTCGCTGTTGGTGCCGTCCTTGGCGTGCGGCGGCGCACACGATCAGCAGCGGAGGACCAAGCGCCGCAGGCCAGCGCAATCACTCTTCCCGCGCCCGATCTTGCGCCAGCGACGACGAGTGAGCCTGGGCACGAGGGGGCTACGCCGGAAATTCCTGGGACCGCTAGCGAAGTCGAGACCTTGGACACCGCTGCGGCAATCGAGCAGGTCGAGGTCCCAGCCCGCGGCCGGATGCGCGGCCTGCTGCAGCGGTTGTCGCGGAGCAAGTCTGCAGTTGGGGACAGCCTGACCGGACTGCTTGGTTCGGCGTCTGTCGACTGGGAATCAGTAGAAGACACCCTCATCATGGCTGATTTCGGTGTGCGTCCGACCACGGAGTTGGTCGCACGCCTGAAGAAGTCCGCCGGCCGCCTTGCCGAGCAGCATGGGGCGCAGGCGCTGTTGCACAGTGAACTACTTGCCGCGCTGGAAACCTCACAGTCGCGCGACCTGCGGCTGGTCATACCTTCACCCACTGCACAACCTCAGGTTGTTGTTGTAGTCGGAGTCAACGGCACTGGTAAGACGACGACCACTGGCAAGTTGGCGCGACTACTAACCACGCAGGGGTACTCGGTCGTCCTCGCAGCAGCAGACACCTTCCGCGCCGCAGCGGCCGAGCAGCTCACGACCTGGGCCGACCGCGTCGGAGTGGCGGTCGTGCGAGGAGAGGCCGGCGCCGACCCGGCGTCGGTGGCGTTCGATGCCTTGCGCGTCGCGACGGAGCAACGGGCGGACGTGCTGCTGGTGGACACGGCCGGCCGGCTGCACACCAAGACCGGGTTGATGGACGAACTCGGCAAGGTCATCCGGATTCTTGAGCGCCAGCAGCCGGTGTCCGAGGTGCTCTTGGTCCTCGACGCCACGACAGGCCAGAACGGGTTGAACCAAGCCAAAGTTTTCGCTGAGGTCGCTGCTGTCTCAGGCGTTGTGCTGACGAAGTTGGACGGCACTGCCAAGGGGGGCATCGTGGTTGCGGTGCAGTCCGAATTGGGGGTGCCGGTGAAGTTCGTCGGGCTCGGCGAGGGGCCGGACGACCTCGCGGACTTTGACCCCACCGATTTCGTCGATGCGCTCCTGGGCACCTGACTTTGTTACGCGCTCGAAACACAACCTGCGAAATCTTCACTCAGACGTAACACACGGTCGAATCTGTCGCAACAAAATCAGGTGATTCTTTCGCCACGTTCGACTTTGGCGAAAGGAACCGATGATGACAATCTCTGCCGGCGATACCGCGTGGGTGCTGGTGAGCGCCGCCCTCGTGCTGCTGATGACTCCGGGACTGGCCTTTTTCTACGGCGGGCTCGTGCGCGGTAAGAGCGTGGTGAACATGATGATGATGTCATTCATGACCATCGGCATTGTGAGCATTCTGTGGGTGTTCTACGGCTACGCCTTCGCCTTCGGAGACTCTGGCTCCTCACTTATCGGCGCATTCTCTTGGTCGCACCTTGACGACATGGTCGGTGGCGTGCCTAACAACGGTGGCGAATACGCGATCCCGCATCTGGCATTCGTTGCGTTCCAGTTGATGTTCGCCATCATCACCCCCGCGCTCATCTCCGGTGCCATCGCCGACCGCGCGAAGTTCGTCGCGTGGGCGGTCTTCGTCGCGGCATGGGTGAGCATCGTGTACTTCCCGGTCGCACACTGGGTCTTCGACTTTGGCACCAAGGACGCTGCCGGGAACGTCTCTGGCGCGGGCTGGCTGGCCAAGCTCGGTCTACTCGACTTCGCCGGTGGCACTGCGGTTCACATCAACGCTGGTGCCGCAGCCTTGGCCATGGCCATCGTGCTGGGTCGCCGCGTCGGATTCCGCAAAGATCCGATGCGCCCACACAACCTTCCGTTGGTACTCATCGGCGCTGGCTTGCTGTGGTTCGGCTGGTTCGGCTTCAACGCCG
>CAYFKX010000112.1:0-4602 GCA_964343545.1 uncultured Bifidobacteriaceae bacterium
ATTCGCCGAGCAGCCGTCTTCCCCTTGGGCTTCGACGTCCATATCGAGCGGATGGCCATCGTGGAGCGCCAGATCGGAGTCACCTTCACCGATGGCGAGTCGGTGCCTGCCAGTAAGCGGAAGAGCCACTTCCGGTTGGTCGCTTACTCAATGCAGCCGGTGGAACCGCCGTTGATTCTCGTATCGAGGAGCGACACCACTTACAAGTCGATGCAGGTCACCACAAACAAGCCGGCCTGGACATCCCTGTTCACAACAGGTGTGGAGGAGTCGGGTCAGATTGCCTACCAGCAGTCAATCGTCCACCGGTTCACCGCGCAGCAGGGTGCATCTGCTTCGTTTGATCTAACAAGTGATGGCACAGATGTCTTCATGACGTTGGCATCCCCTGACGGCACCATGCTCGCGCACGCTGCAAAGTGGACAACATCGTGGTCGGGTGAGTTGCCTGCGGCAGGGGAGTACACATTGACTATCAGCACCATCAACGGGGCTGGCACGGCGTACGCCTTGAAGGCTAAGGGCTAGATCTCACACGCGTCCGCCAGGCGAACGGTCCCCGTTCGGGTCAAGCTGTTGCAGGATCGTGTCGAAGGCTGCAGAAATCCCTGCGACTTGCTCATCGCTTAGACCATCGAACATCGCCTCGAGCACTGCGCGAACATGGTGCGGCGCTGCCTTGACCACTAGGTCCATCCCGGCGTCAGTCAAAACGGCACGCTGACCGCGGCGATCCTCGCCTTCTCGGGCCTTGCACACCAGGCCTCGCTCCTCAAGCCGGCCGATGGTGTGCGACAACCGAGACGGGCTGCTCGTGGACCGCCTGGCGAGTTCCTGCATGCGCAACGAGCGCTCTGGCTGCTCTGACAGCATGGCCAGCACCCAGTACTCGTGCATGCTCAAGTCGAAGTGCCGCCGCATGTCTTGGTCAAGGTCGTAGGGAAGCAGTTGCGCAACAGCGATGAAACGACGCCAGGCGCGCTGTTGGTCGGCAGTCAGCCACCTGGTCTCCACAGTCGGCAAGGTAGTGCATCGCGGCCACGCTATATGCCCGTGTGCGCCGTGAGAGCCACGCGCGCAGCACCGTGCCTATATCCACAGGCCCTCACGCAGGCACGGCTGTTCACATCTGCCCACCAACCAGGCGGGGTCTTGCTTAGTTGCGGGCACAGTCACGTCGACACACCAGTACCGGTGTCGTGACGTCTGTTGCCTTCCTGATCGGAGTTTTCTATGTTCGCGCGCTCACAAGTGTTCACGTTCTGTTTGGCGGGAGCTCTCGTGGTTCCCGCCATTCAGCCCGCAACGGCAGTTGGCGCTTTGCCGTCGGCTGTCCGTCGGCCGCTCCCCGTAGTCGAGGTTCACCGCGGCATCTACGCCGCTGTCAAACCATCTGATGCAGCCCAGTGGCAGGGCACCGTGACTTTCGACCATTCAGTGACGATGCAAGGTCCCAAGCAATTGCGTCGCACGACGCGTGCGCAGGTCGACCTGTGGCGGCAAACCTGTGACGTTGCTGGGTGCATCGAAACCGACATCGCTGCCAGCGGGGTCGGCGCACCAGTTCAAACATGGGTCGGCGACGTGTCTAAAGGGTCTCTATCTCTGCCAGCTGTGAACGTCACCGTGATTCGCTACTCAGTCTCGAATTCGCAGTACCGAAAGCTTGATGAAGCGGCTCTGAAGCTGCCCTTGGCCGTCTCGTTCGAACGAACGAACGACTCGTTGCAGCAGGCAATCGTCTCGAACACGACAACCCTGTCAACAACAAGTGTCACAAAGCAAGTCAAGGCTGACGTTCGAGTAACGCTGGGATCACTGGACATGGGGACAGTGGCGGGCAGTGCTGCAGGAACCATCATCACGACAACGATGCGCCGCTAAGCAGGGGCGCGGTCACGGCTAGCGCTTCAGGAATACTCGCTACTGCAATGCTGCAGAGCCAGGCAGGGCATGCAGACATTCGCCAATGGACAAGACGTCACTACTCGGCCTGCGCCAAGATGGCTAGTCGATGCGAACCGTTCCGCTGGGGGTACGGAAGTGCACTGCCACCAAGCCGGGCTCATCCGCTTCCACCCAGATCACCTTGATGCCCTCGAGTGCGCTGTCGATGGGCGCATCGAGCCACTCGTGTATGCGATCAGCGTCCCCGCAAATTTCCAGCGCCTCGATGGCAATCCCAGCAGGCGCAGGGTTTGACGGGTGGTCTGCCGGATCGCCGCCCCATTCGACAAAGAACGGCAACTGCGGGTCATGCAGGAGGTCTGTGACGCCAATCTGCTGCCATTCGAGGACGACGCCGTCGGAGCGAACACGCGAACCCTTGGATGAGTCGCGTCCGAGGCGCGCAGTGATGGGAGCGATGTCTTCCACCGCGACCACCCAACCGAGCCAACCGCCACCTTCATTCGCGACTTTTGCCACGGCTTGGCCGAAGGTCTTAGCCGTCACAGCCGGGTGGTCCAAAGGCGACACGACCTCGATGTAGCAGCCGTCACTCAGAGCCATCGTGAAGTTACGGGTGCCGTATCTCGGGTGGCGGCCACCGTCGATGAAACGCCCGCCGAGTGCAGCACCAATGCGCTGCACAGTGTCCGCGATGCACGAGTTCGGCACCGCATAGGAGACGTGGTCGATCCGCACGGGCGAATAATGCAACAGCCCTCGATCGATCAAATCAAGACCCCCGTGCAGCGCCGAGCGCGGGCAGGTGTACAAGGGGTCTGATTGCTCACGCCTACTCACCTACGAATCGCCGTCGATTATTAGCCGTGGGCGGGCAGCAGAGAATGCACAAGCGTCCTGTCAGAGGTCTTCCACATGCTCGCGGTCATCGCAGGTTCGCTCACAGGTCGAACATGCGCAGGCACTCCGCGGTCTCATCGACAGCCATGGTTCCGCCCATGCCTTCACCCGCCTCTTTTGATGCAGTTCCATGTCAACCGTTGGACTTACCCAAGGTGTGTGTGCCGACGCCGATGTCGCTGGTGTCACTGATCCGGGCGCATGTGCCTGAAACGTCGACGACCCACCTCCGTATTCGTCTGTCGCAGTCGTCGTACGAGGTCACCGGCGCGTGCATAGGGACGCCGCGTGTGGGGAACTCCGTCAACCCGTTCAGCGGATCGTGCGTCCATGACGCATCGGCCGGCAACCACAGTTCTACAGGCTGGGTGCTCGTTGCCGATATCGCTAGCGAAACCGATATGACGCTGGTACGTGAACAGTTGGTTTCCGCCGAACTGGCAGTTGGTGAGGTGCTGGATCGGCTGATTTTGTGTGGCCCACGGTGGTGGTCGGCGCTGTGCGAGAACGACCAATGTTGTCCGCCAGAGGGCAGTGTCATTTCTGACTGGCCGGCGGTTGGTGACTCGGCCTCTTCGGACAGCTCACTCGCAGGGGTCGATGCGCCATCCTGGCTCGCTGAGATTGGCTGCGGCAGCGCGGATGAGATCACGCGCGTTGCCGACGAGGCGGACGCGTGTGCGCCGCTACTGGCGAGCGCGAAAAGTTACAAAGCAAAACTCGCCCTCATCAATCGCATCGATGATGCTGTTGGCAACGGCTTCCAGGAGGCCAAGGACGCGCAGCCGTTACTGATCGCCGCTCTGGATGACATTCGCCTCCGCGACGGTCTCCTGCGTCGCTGGGTGTGTGAGTCCGAGCCTGAACGGCAAGATGAGGTGCGGGAGGCGCTCATCGCGTCATCCCGGCTGTGCGCGGTGGACCGCTCACACGCGCTGCTGACGGTTATCGCCGGCCTGATGTGGAGTCGGCGAGAGGCCGACGTCGCTCGCTTGTGCGTGGAACTTGCCCTGGCGCGCTGCGCGCACTACTCGCTAGCGCGTCTCCTGCACCGAGCTCTGATTCACGGAGTTCCGCAGCGCGTCTGGTTGCAGGCGGTCGAAGCTACGAGCATGCGCGAGTGCCTGGTTGGTTCAGGCAAAGCTCGGCAGAAGGCGTGATGCAGGTGCTCGCAGGTGTAGGTCGCCGCCAGTTTCGGTCGGTTTCAAGTCTTGCCGTACTAATACTCGGCGTGCCTACACTGCCTGTGCCCGGAAGTGTCAGCGCGAAAGGTGCTGGACATGGGCGCACGCGCAAGACCGGACGTGGATTCACGTGCACGCGACAGTTGTGCAGCTGCCAAGCCATCCTGGTTTCTGAGGTCGGAAGCGCACCACCACCTCGCGCTGGTCACCGCGCTGTTCTGCGCCCTTGCACTTACATCGCTCCCATCCTCGGCTGACCCGAGTGTCACTGGTGACGATGCGACTGATGAGTACATCGGCACCGATTCGATACTGCTGAGCAGGCAATTTGACGGCGAGGCAAGCAGCCGACGAGCTGCAGCGGACTGCGATGGTTGCCGTTGGCGGGTGACGGTGTTGTGTCCATCGGACATCGCGTTGCTTGAGGCCGATCCAGCAGCAGCAATTGTCAATCCGCATCCGTGCACGGCGGATACGAGATCTGTCTGCCCGAAGGGCACGAGGCGCCTGAACATCTACTTCACCGCTCATGAGGACACGCCACTACGACGCATCGGTACCGGCTGTTTCGGGGGTGCAGGACCGGTGAAGACGACGACTGTTCATTCAT
>CAYFKX010000113.1:0-4586 GCA_964343545.1 uncultured Bifidobacteriaceae bacterium
CGGGATCCGCAGCGGTCAGCGCACGACTGCTTCGGATCTGACCAGGGATGGGTTGTGGTGCCTCCAACGACCGGTCAGCCCGCACTCCGAGTTCCTGCATCTTTCGTGCGGTCACTAAGACTCGGTCATCCAAGCTGCCGATGAAGTCGTTGTAGGCCTTGGTGCTCTGTTGCAGACCCTTGCCGACATTGGCAATGTGCTCTGCCAGTTTGGCCAGGCGTTCCAGCATCTCCTTGCCGAGTTCTTGGATGCGACGGGCGTTCTCGGCCAATGTCTGCTGTGACCAGCCGTGGCCGATCGTGCGCAGTAGTGCCAGCATCGTGGTCGGAGTCGCCAGCACGATGTTGTGACTGAATGCCTTCTCCAGCAGAAGTGGTTCGCTCGTCAAAGCGTCTGACAGCAGAGATTCGTAGGGCAGGAACAGCACGATGAACTGTGGCGTCACGCGGCCGGCGTAGTAGTCACGCGATGCCAAATCGCGGCAGTGCGTGAGTACGGCCGCCACGTGCTCCTTCATCAGCCGCTCACGCTCGCCCGGGTCCTCAGCGGCGAGTGACTCTGCGTACTTGTCGAACGGGAACTTCGCATCGACGAGTACTTCCCCGCCACCGGGAAGCAGCACCACGATGTCGGGGCGTTTGCGACCAGTTTCGGTTGCGGCAGTGGACTGGCGGCGGAAGTGAATCTCCTCAAGCAATCCCGCGGACTCCAGCAACTTTTCCAACTGCATCTCGCCCCACTGCCCCCGCGACTGCCCCTTTGCTAGTGCTCCAGCCAGGCGCGCGGTCTCGGCACGAAGGCCCTCATTGCCCGTGGCGAGGGTTTGAATCTGCTGGGTGATGGCGGCATCAGCGGCAGCACGCTTAATGTCGGCGTTGGTGGCATCGGTACGCAGTTGGGTGAGTTGCTCCTGAATCGGTTGCAGAACGTCCTTCAGGTGCGCCTGATCCTGGGCCTGCTTGCGCAACACCTCTAGTTGGTCACTCAGGGCGGTCACCTGCCCCTGCAGGCCCTGGGCCGATGCCTTCGCCTGATCGGCCTCGGCGCGGGCGGAGTCCAGGGCCTGTTGACCGCGTGAATTTCCCATCGTGCGACCAAGGGCGTAGGCAAGTGCGGCGCAGACGATGGTGATGGCGGCGGAAGCGATGGTCATGGCAGACAAGGATGCCAGTGACATCGGACAGTGACGCGCACCTGCATGGTGGCCCCGGCAGGAATCGAACCTGCGACGCGTGGCTTAGGAGTCCACCGCTCTATCCACTGAGCTACGGGGCCGAATACGCCGGGCAACCGGAGTCGGTCACGTCAATCTACCCCCAGGGTCGCTGAGGTCATTGCGCCGTTGGCGGCTGCGTAGAAGTCAGCAGATCCAAGGTGGTGGACACGTGCTGCCTCCACCCAAGGTCGGTCCAGAGTTGAGCTGCTCGCGCTAGGTCAGCAATGCCGCTGCCGCGGACCAGTTCCTGGTTGATCAGACCGCGGGTGCGTAAGACGCGGGCCAGAACATGAGGGGCGAGTTGGTCGTCCACGGGGACCCCCGCCAAGGCCATTGCTGCGGAGGCTGCATCCGAGCGGTGTAGCGCAAGTTCAGCAACAGCACTCTGCCGCAACGCATCACTGTTTGGATCCGCGCTAGTCGCGGCGGCATCGAGTTGCGACACCAGAGCAGCCATCGCGTCCCAGTCTTTGGTGTCGGCGTGCAGCAGTGCCAACTCGATCCGAAACCGCTCGGCGAGTTCAGGTTCGTCATTGTCCTGCGCCCACGTGATGGTCTGCGCACAGATGCGCTCACGATCGTCGTCATCAGCACGGCCGAGCGCATCGAGGTAGAGGTCGAACACCACCGACAGCACTTCATGGGCTCCGCCGACGATGCGCACGGTCACCCACAGCGTCTGCAGCAACTCGACTGCCTCTTTGGTACGTCCAGCCCGCTGCAGGCACCACAGTCGCTCTAAATCGCACCAGACCATGCGCTCGTAGTCGCTGATTCCTTGCAGAAGTTCACGTGCCTGGTCGATGTGCTCGAAAGCTTCGAGCCATCGCCCGCATAGTCGCAAGGCTCCGGCGTATCGGTAGTGCGCGATGCCGCGGGCCTGTGCCGTGCCGAGTGACTTGGCCAGGTGCAGATTCTCTTCGAGGTAGACCGCCGCTGTGTCGTAGTCGTCGTTGCTATCGCACAGGCGAGCCATCTGGTCATTGATTTCGATGACTCGCTCTAGGTCCTTGGCTGCGGCATAGTGGCTGCGCGCGGCGACGAGGTCCTCGCGCACGAGTAGATACGGCTGACCGCTGGCCCGGCGCGAGCCGGCAATGCGTTCATGCAAGTACCCGAGTGCGGAATCATCTTGCTGGTGCTCGGCAAGTTCGAGGGCCGCGAGAAATTCGGCTGTTGCATCGTCATGCCGGTCGATTTCGGCGTAGACAGTGCCCAAGTTGGTGTGTGCCTCAAGCAGATGCGCTTCTGGGCCGTAGGCACGTAGCAGGGAAATCACCCGCAGGTAGTGCTCGATGGCAGCGTCGTAGTCCGCGAGCTGGCTGCGGCAGGTTGCAGCGGCCAGCAGGCCGGTCACCATGCCTGTGGAGTTATCGAGCTTCTCCCACTCTTGCGCCGACTCCTCAGCGCACACCACCGCCTGCTCCCAGCGGTCATTGCGTGCGAGCCGCGAGCCGAGGACGTACAAAGCCTCTGCCTTGCGATTGCCTTCCATCAGCGGCAGCACCTTCCACAGAAGGTCCTCACTGGCCTCGTTGATGTCGACAGCGCCAACATCAAAGCCCTCAGGCAGGGGCTCGGGCAGACCATCATCGAGGCCGTCGCCGCTATTGCCGTGACGCATACGCCCTCCCTATCTGTAGGTCCTGCTGGCTGCCATGTTGTTGTCACTCGTGGTGCTGCGGGTGGTACGAGCCGTGCGGTTGGTTCCTAGCAATCCTGTCCTGCCCATGGCACTTCGTGGTGCACGTTGGCGGCAACGCGCAGGCGGGCCAGCACAGCTCAGTGTGGCACTGTCCGCTGACAGCAGCCCCACCGTTGTCGGGGGACAACCACCGACAGAGTCAATTTGTTCCCGCGCGTGTCTGTGCGGAAAAGCCATTTTCGGGTCGTCAACATGCCACGATAAGCAAGAGACCCGCGGAGTATGAGTCCGCGGGTCTCTTCCGATTGGCCCTCACATCAGCGCCGGGTTGCCCCGCCCTCCAGGTTCGACGCCCGTCGGTTCATTCCTTGCGGAACTGCCCTGATCTTGCTGCCAATCTGACGGGGACTCGACCCTCCTGCGTCGTCGTCCGCGGCCCGAATCTTGCGATTCGTCGTGGAGCCGAGTGTCCCGCCTGCCGTCGTTTCCGACTGCATGGCGGATTTTTAGTCCAGGGCGCAACAGGTATGCAAGAGCTTTTTTGCAGGAATTTTGCGAATCTGGTGGTTGTCCCCAACTTCTTTGTCTGCATCCACATGCTGTCCACGTAAATCTTGCTGTTTGTCCACAGACAAGGGTGTCGCGGTTCGGGTCGGCAGGTGACTCGCGGCGGTCATTAGGCTCGTCGCAAGAACACATCCATCGGAGGTAACGCGGCATGCAAGTGCGAGCTTTCCGCGGCGCGACTGCGCTCAGTGCTGATGATCCGGTGGAGATGGAAGAAGCAGTCGCCGAACTGGTGGCCGAGATGACTCGGCGCAACCAGCTTGATACAGATGACTTCATCAGTATCTTCCTGACAAACACTCCGGACTTGCGCAGCGCTTTTCCTGCTGCTGCGGTGCGTCGCGGCGGACTTACTGATGTGCCACTGCTGTGTGCGAGTGAAATTGACGTTGAAGGTGCGATGCCTCGAGTAGTGCGAGTGCTCTTGCATGCGATGAGCGACCTGCCCCGTGCCGAGGTGGAGCATGTCTACCTGCGTGGCACCGCGGCCTTGCGCGCGGACTTGCCGCATGAGTGATGTGCCGCGCAAAGTCGCGATTATTGGCTGCGGGCTCATCGGCACGTCCATCGCCCTGGGCTTGCGTGAGGCAGGTGCAACAGTGTGGCTGCTAGACACCGATGCTGCCCGGCTCTATGAGGCCCTCGATGTCACTGGCACGCACAGGTGGAACGGCGAGGACGTGGATCTCATCGTCGTTGCGGTTGCTCCGCAGTCGACTGCTGACGTGGTGACTGCGTGGGCGAGTGCGCGTCCCGAGTGTTCGATTACTGATGTTGCATCGGTGAAGACGTCTGTGTGCGATGCGGTTGCGCACGCGTTGCCGCATGCCCGCTTCATCGGCGGCCACCCCATCGCTGGAAAGCAGACAAGTGGTCCGCAAGCGGCGCAGGGCGACTTGTTCACGGGGCGGCCTTGGGTGCTGATCGACGGTGGTACGACCACGTCCAAGACTCGCGAGGAGGTGGCCTGGCTGCCGCAGACTCTGGGTGCGCGGGTGGTCTGGCTCAGTGCGGAGGAACACGACCTGGTGCTCGCCACCACCTCGCATGTGCCACAGGTCGTAGCCAGTGCCGTCGCCGCTTCATTGCTGACCCTTTCACCGCAGCAGGCGAGTGTTAGCGGCCCGGGACTTGCCAGCGTTACTCGTCTGGCGGCCA
>CAYFKX010000114.1:0-4585 GCA_964343545.1 uncultured Bifidobacteriaceae bacterium
GGCCGACAGGGACT
This sequence comes from uncultured Bifidobacteriaceae bacterium, assembly GCA_964343545.1. Lineage (GTDB taxonomy): Bacteria > Actinomycetota > Actinomycetes > S36-B12 > UBA5976 > RFTO01. The sequence continues at coordinate 15 of CAYFKX010000114.1, forward strand.
CTGCCCACTCGATTGTCTCTAGCGGGTCAGTGTCGACGTACTGAGACGGAATCTGGGCGGACTGTGCTGCGCGCTCAGGGGTAGTGGTCACCGTGTGTCCTCGCTCGGTTTTGAGTTGGGCTGGTCGTCAGCGCAGTTGTTGGCTGGTCACGTCGTAAAGCGTCGGTCACTGCGCAGGCTCGCCTGGACTGGCCACCCCCAACGTGCTCGGCAGGGAGTTGACCGTCGTGGGTGCAATCTTCTCGCACTCCTGCCATGACCGCGCATGCACCCGCCCGAGTGAGCGCTGAGCACCACAGCTCGCCGTGGCGAGCCTTGCTGCAGGGGCGTCCACTATCCTTCGACCCACCGGCAGCCGCCGGAATCGGTGCCCGTCATGGACGGGTTGTGAGGGGTGAGAGGCAGGGCAGTGAGCGCGACCGACGCCGCCGCGGATTTCGCGGGCGTGATCGCTCGACTTGGGGTCGAGGCGGACATGATTGTGCAGCAGATCGGGTTCGACACCGACTGCGATGAGGAACTCACTGCGGCCGTGGCTGATGCCTCCGGCTCCGCTGTGGTCGACGAGGACACCGATGAGGTCGTGGACCTGGTGCTTCTGTGGTGGCGCGATGAGGACGGCGACTTGGTCGACGGCCTGGTTGATGCCCTTCACCCGCTTGCCGATAACGGGATGATTCTGTTGCTCACACCCAAGCCCGGTCGCGACGGACACATTGAGCCCAGTGACATCGCCGATGCTGCGCGTACTGCCGGTCTTCAGCAGACCAGCGTGCTCAACGCCACCCGCGACTGGCAGGGCACCCGCCTCGTCGCACCCAAAGCCTCGCGCAAGTAATCATCCGCGTCGGTCGCCAGTGCTGACCGGGGTCGGGACGGGCCGCTGATACCCGACGTGCACCAGATTCGAGTTCGACAGTTCGTGGAAGGAAATCGTATGTCCATCACCGTTGGCGACGTTGCACCAGCGTTTGAACTCAAGGACCAGCACGGGGTCGTGCGTTCCCTAGCTGAGTTCCGCGGCAGCGCAGTCCTAGTGACATTCATCCCGTTCGCCTTCACTGGCACGTGCACCACTGAGGTGTGCGCATTGCGTGATGAGTCCGCCGACTTCATCAATGACGCTGTGCAGACGCTCGTCATCACGTGCGACTCGCCGTTCACGCTCAAGGAGTGGGCCGCCCAGCAGCAGTTGGAGTACCCAGTGCTGTCGGACTTCTGGCCGCACGGCTCGGTGGCGCAGTCATACGGGGTCTTCAACTCAGATCTCGGCTGCGCACTGCGCGGCACTTTCCTCGTCGACGCCGAAGGCATTGTGCGCTGGTCGGTGGTCAACGGGCTCGGCGAGGCGCGTTCGACGGACGACTATCGGGCTGCGCTGGCGTCACTGGCCGGCTAAGTCGGCTGGTGGCGTTGACGTCGACACGTCATTCGATACGTAGGTCGACAACGGCAACTCGCCTCTGCGAATGGCAGGCCCCATGAGTCGACCAAGAACTCGACTTTCGGCTTCCTCCCACATGAGACCAAACTTTCGGTCGTACTCCGCGGGCATGATCCAGTCTCCGCCCGGCTCAGCGGTGAATTCGCCGAAGTAGACGCCGTCGGGAAGGTCGTACAAGTCCACCCGGATGTGGGCTCGACCCGTTAGTCGCGCAAGTGTCTCCGCAGCGGCGATGAGCTGGCTGGGGTGGCGCGCAGCGGGCAGGGAATTGTCGAGGATTGTCTCGTGACGCAGGCTGGGAAGGACGTTCCAGTCGCGATCCCACCACTTGAACAGTTTGTCGTGGTCCGCCTTGTCCGGGCGAGGTTCGAGCAGTCGTTGCATGACGAAGCCGACGACTCCGTCGAAGCAGAAGAATTTCCAGTCGATGGCGCAGTGGTTGGGCCGTTCCGGCTCGACCAACAGTCGTTCCGCGAACAGTTCCCCGGAACCACGCTTGACGGCGACTCGGTCGAACTCGGCAACGATGGCTGGTTTGTCGAAGATCCGGCCATTCATCACGTCCAGCCAGGTGTGTGCGCTCAGCCGACGCAGCGGCAGCACGCCGACGCTGCTGTGACTGCGTGCGAGTTTCAGGACAACCTCGTCGGGGAGTGCGTCAAGATCAACGTCATGGATGCTCGGCCAAGCGCCCAACTCTTGGGGCAGCGCGACGTTGATGTTGTTCGATTCGATGATTGCGCGGGTCACCTGTTTGTCGCCAAGCAGGCGCACGGGCAGCTTGCTGGCTGCGGCCGTCTCCACATCAGTCCACTGGCGCCGTGACGCGAAGGCCCGCGCGCGGTACGACGGGACGGTGGGGTCGTAGGAGACAGTTTTTGCGTCAGCCAGCGCCTGCTTGGTCGCCGCGAGCTGAGACTGCAGGCGGTGCACGCGCTCGCGAAGTTCAGCGCTGCGAGCATCCGATGCAGCCAGCCGTCGGCCGATGACCGGGACCTTGCGAGCTGCCCGCGCCGCGAGGGCGAGCAGCGTCTTCTTAGGCGAGCGAGCCATGGAAATGCTCCTCAACCCGCTGGCGCATGGCAATGAACTCTGGGTGCAGGCGCACTGCACGCGGTGACAGGTGCGCCAGATGTGGCAGGCGAACGTCGATGACGTCCACGATTCGCCCGGGTCGCGGGCTCATGAGCACAACGACGGTGCCGAGGTAGACCGCTTCCTCGATGCTGTGGGTCACAAACACCATGGTGCGATGCTCGCGACGCCACAGCGCCAGCAGCTCGGCCTGCAACGTCTCGCGGCTGAGCGCGTCCAGGGCGGCGAACGGTTCGTCCAACAACATGAGATCTGGGTTGTTCACCAGCAACCGTGCAATGGCGACCCGCTGTTGCATGCCGCCGGAGAGTTCATACACGGCGGCGTCGCTGAATTCCGAGAGCCCAACGGCCTCGATGGCTGCGCGTATCGTGTCGTCGCCGGGAGTCTCTCCGCGCACGACCGGGCCGAACGCGACGTTGCCGCGCACTGTCAGCCACGGCAGCAGTTGCGGCTGCTGGAACACCATGCCGCGACTGTGGTGCGGACCAGTGACCGAGTGGCCGGCTACGAGGACTTCGCCGGACGTCGGCGTCAGTGTGCCGGCCAGGATGCTGAGCAAGGTGCTCTTGCCGCAGCCCGAGGCACCGACGATGCAGACGAACTCTCCGGCAGCAAGATCAAGGCTCACATCCGCAAGTGCCTGCACTTTCCCATGGCGTGCCGGGAACTCGTGGTTGACCCCGCGGATGCTGACGTGTGAACTCATGCGTGTGCCGAGATCACTTCAGGTACTGACCGTCCACTGCCTTCGCGAGAGTGTCACCAGTTGGCAGCGCGGTGATCTTGCCTTGGTCCTTCAAGAAGATCGCGGTTGCGCCCATGATGTCAACCAGCGCGCCGGGTTTGCCGGCAGTGCCGAGGTATCGTGACGATGCCTGTTCTGCGGCGTTGAGCCACACGAACTGCGCCATCTGCGCTTTCGCGTCGGCGGCCGTGATGGCCAACTCTGCAGCGACGGCTTCAGCGGCAGCATCAGGGTTGCTGCGGTACAACTCGACTGCCTTGTTCTGCTGAGCTACCCAAGTGCGGACGAGGTCTGGGTACTTGGTCGCGAAGTCTTTGCTGACCACACCGAGGTCGGAAGTCACCACCCCTTGCTTGGCCAATTCGGCGCTGGTGGTGATGACCTTGCCGCCGTCCTTGCGCATGCTGTCCAGAACCGGGTTCCATAGGTACGCGCCATCGATGTCGCCGCGCTGCCACGCAGCGAGCGCATCCTGCGGCGCCATGTCGAGCATGGACACGTCCGTTGCTTTGAGGCCAGCCTTCACAACTGCCGACAGCAGGCTGTAGTGCGCAGTTGAGCCAAACGGGGTGGCGATCTTGCGCCCCTTCAAGGATGCGACGTCGGTGATGCCGCTGTCGGCCCGCACGATGAGGGACTCGGCCTCACCGATGACGTCGAAAATCCAAATACAGGTGTACGGCAGTCCGGTCGCTGCGCCGATGGTGACTGGGTTGCTGCCGGCCAGGCCGAAGTCGACGGAGCCGGATGCCACTGCCCGGTTCACATCAGCGCCGGAGGCGAATTCGCTCCACTCCACTGGCACACCGAGGGCATCCTCAAGCCAGCCGTTGTGCTTGACGATGAGGTCGCCGTTGGGAATCTTCTGGAAGGCGATGCGCACCTTGGCCGGCTTGGCTGCTGAGGAGTCCGATGAGCATCCCGCCAGGGCCGACGCGGCAACAGCGAGCGCTGCAGCAACGGCTAGCGCGATTCGAGTGGTCTTCATGGTTCTCCTCATCATGGGAAGCCGATTGAGTCGCGGAGAAGCGCCGATGAGTAGCTGGCGATGAACGGGACTTTAGCCGACCTTGCCGCGCCAGGGCACGACACGCTTGTCGGCAGCCACGAGAATCCTGTCCAACGCGATGCCAGTCACGCCCATGACGATGATGCCGACATACATGACGTCAGTGCGTAACCAACGTGAGGCGTCCAGCACCATCCAGCCGATACCGGATTCCGCCGCGACGATTTCGGCTGCAACCAGCGTGGTGTACGTGAATCCGACGGCGATGCGCAGAC
>CAYFKX010000115.1:0-1164 GCA_964343545.1 uncultured Bifidobacteriaceae bacterium
GATCCAGGCATTCGTCGAGGCGTTGTACGCGGGCCTGATGCAGGAGATGGACCCCGACGGCAGCAAGCGCGCCGCCGCCCAGAAATCCAAGGATCGTGGTCGCCAGCCCGACGCCGACTCCACTCCAGACTCACCGACGCTGCCGGGCTGAACCGGGGCAGCCCGACCTGAACGGGGGTCGGCCCGCAGGTCGATGGCGCTTGCGCGGCGTCATCGGACCGCCGATGTCCGACCCAGGTGCCATGCTCTGTGACCCACAAAGTCCTCACGCCGAAAGGAGCGACTGCGCACGGTTGAACGCCTTGCGCTCGTGCAGCGTCCCGCCACTGGGCCGCCGCACACCCCCGCGAGTACCTGCTCGCGGGAAACCATCACCAGACTGGAGTAAACATCGAGATGAAGTTGACCCGCGCACCGCGCAGAACCTTTCACATTATTGATATCGAGAACCTCTGCGGCAGCCCGCTGTGCAGCACGGCCGCGTGCCGTCTGATGCACAACGCCTACCGCTCGGCCGTAGGTCTTGGCGAGCACGACCTCTACTTGCTCGGTGCCGACCAAGGCAACGGAGCAGCCGTCTTCGGCTGGCCGACCGGGTCGCATCGAGTGTTCGGCAAGGGCAAGGATGGTGCGGACCGCGCTCTGTTGGAGGCGGCCATGAACTACAACTTGCCGGCGCAGGTCGACCACGTTGTCATCGGCTCGGGCGACCATTTCTTCGCTGATGCCGCACGCATGTGGCGGACCCAAGGGCTCACTGTGACCGTTGTTGGACTGTCCGGAAACATCTCCTACGCGCTCTACAGCGCCACTCCCAACGTCATCGAGTTGTCACACAAGCATGTGTGCCAGCCATTGACACAAGTTGAGGTCAGCCTCGCGGGGTAATCGTCATTGCGATCATTCTTCGAGTTAACGGAAAGCGTCACTTGACTGCCCAGAGGCGGGACTGGAACCGCTACTCTGCGTGGGCTGGCATATCGGTGCATGCGATCCACGACGGGGAGCGACCATGGCGATTGAGAATTTTCAGGCCTATTTCATACCCGTACTGCGCGAACTCGCAAGAGGCGGAGACATGCACCGAAAGGAGTTAGTTCGTTCGGTCGCAGATTCCTTGCAAGTGCCCGAAGAAGACCGGAATATTCGCAATGCCCGTGGGAC
>CAYFKX010000115.1:1174-1934 GCA_964343545.1 uncultured Bifidobacteriaceae bacterium
AGCAATCGAACGCCCCCGCCGAGGTTACATGCGGATAACGCAACGAGGCCAAGAACTCTTGCGTGACTACCCAGAAGGCTTCACGACCAAGACTTTCAGACAATTCGAGGACTACGCGAACGCCTGGTCGCGGGGAGAAAACGAAGATAGTGGTAGCGGCGCAAACGACGAGCCAGTCCAGTCTCCACCACTTGAAGTGATTGAGCGCGCGGTTGAGGAAATCGAGGCCCGAGTCGCCGCCGAGTTGGTAACACGTGTCCAAAGCATGCACCCCACGTTCCTTGAGCACCTCATTCTTAATCTGCTACACGCAATGGGATACGGCGATTCCGTCGAATCTTTGGAGCACGTGGGCGGTGTCTCTGATGGAGGTTTCGACGGACTGATAAAGCAGGATGCACTCGGACTGAACCGCATTTACGTGCAGGCAAAGCGCTATAGAGATCGATCAAGCATCGGAAGACCGGAGTTGCAGTCATTTATGGGCGCACTCAGAGACGTTGGAGCCGACGGCGGTGTCTTTGTTACGACATCCACTTTCACCAAGGAAGCCTTGGAATTCGCGTCACGTCAAAACAACCCGAGGCTCGTACTAATTGACGGACTGCGCCTTGGTCGACTGTTGGTGAAACATTCAATTGGAGTGCAAGTGAAGAGTTCTTACTCGATTGTCGAAGTAGACGAAGACTTCTTCGAAGATTGAGGCTGCGTTCTTCGGTCAGCGACCGAACAGACGCTTGAGCACTGAGCCACCTTGGGG
>CAYFKX010000115.1:1944-4522 GCA_964343545.1 uncultured Bifidobacteriaceae bacterium
AGCCATTGACACAAGTTGAGGTCAGCCTCGCGGGGTAATACTCCTCCGCAAGGTGGCTCACGAATCAGCGGCCGAACAGACGCTTGAAGACTGAGCCACCTTGGGGCGTTGACTGACCCGACTGCGCCGCTGAGCGCGACGCCGCTCCCTGTACTGGGGAGCCACTGCAAGCGCAGCGGTCAGCTAATGCCACGCCACGCAATGCCTGCTCGATGTGATCGCCGCACCCACTGTATGTCGCCTTGCCGCACCGTCGGCAGGTCGCGCGTGAGCACATAGTTCCTCCGGAGTTGGACTTCTGCGGGCGATGCGTACAAAGTCTACGAACTTCCGAAGCGGATGCCCTTGGGGTCCCTGAGCGGCTGCCCACCCAGGTTCGGTCAGTAGACGGTGCCCAAGAATCGCGCAACGACGACGTCCCCGGCCCAGATCTCGACCAGACTCGTACGCGGATCGCGACCAGCGACGATGTTGAGCTGTGCCCAACCTCGACTGTCGACAATCGTGGACACATTGGTGGCGCCGAAGGAGCCTCGAACGGTAGTGCCGGCGGGTAGGGACAGAAGCCTCACCGGGAACACCGCTGTCGAGGAGCCCTTCACCCGGGTCTTATATGACACAGAGGGTGCGTAGAGCCTGGTCAAGGTGCAGGTGCCGAGACTGCAGAACCCCACACTCAGGACACCGACTCGCGGCACCATGAAGTTTGCAGTGACTGCACCCTCGGCATCGGCGACCCGATCGGTGAGCTTGCGTCCATCGACCCACACATCGACGGCGGCGCCGGGTTCGAAGGCGGTGCCACTCACAACCGCATCAGCGCCTTTCGACGTTACAACGGATGAGACCGTGACCGATCGCGTGAGATTCACATAGGCACTAGTCGATGGGTGGGAGTTGCCGATTGCGTTCTGAGCGACGACCGTGACGGAGTAAGTCTGATTGCTTCTCAGCCCGGAGATAACACACTGCAACTCAGTCGTATCACAAGTGCGCCCTCCAGGCTGCACCGTGACCGTGTACCCGCTTACCACAGGATCAGCGACGCCAGCAGGCGGTTGCCAGCTCACCGCGACAGCTCGATTGAGGGGTCGGGCGACCACATTGACAGGAGGTTGCGGTGCGGTTCGCTGGACTCCGTTGACCTCTGCGGGCACCGCGAACGCATTTGAGTTTTGACCCCAACAGGTCACTTGCCAGGCGATGTCCTGGGAGCAGCCCCACGTGTCGCCCTGCGCAAAATCAATGACTCGGCGAAGCGATGCGGCGTAGGCGCTTGCATTGGCATATCCCCAGCAGTGAAGGCGCCCTTGTGTGTCAAGTGCGCAGATTCCGTGTACGGCCACGCTGATGCGGGTCAACTCAGGCAGGTCAGCTGGCGGCGCGATGTAACTGTCGTTGCCGTAGCGACTCCAGCAGTGGGCGCGACCGCCGCTATCAACGGCACAAGCAGCGAACTCGCCAATGGAAAGGTCGCGAAGGACACCCATCCCCACGGGAGCTGGCCCGTAATGCGGACCTCCCCAGCATTGAAGCACGCCTTCAGTGTCTGAGGTGCAGCCCATTGACCGTCCGATGGACATGTGCGCGACGGTGCCCGTCGGCTGTGATGGGCTGGTTTGTCCCCAATCATTCCAACCCCAGCAGACGACCTGCTGGTTCGCACGCAATGCGCAGTAATCGACGTTCCAGCCTGCAATAGCGACCGCGTCGGACACCCAGGCGGGAGCGTTCATCTGACCATAGTCGTTCCTACCCCAGCACCGTATTCGGCCGCTGACCAGAACCCCACATGCGCTGACTGCCCCAACAGCGATGTCACGAAACTCGCTGCCACGTAAGTCAGGTGGCTCGATAGAACCCGGTGCGGCGCTTCCCCAGCAACGCGCCGAGGCATTGCTCAGCAACGCGCAGGCAAACGAGTTCACGACAAGTTTGATCGAATGCGCAGGTGTGTCTGTGGGGGACGGCGATTGACCGGGTTCGCTGTCAAACGAATAGGCCAGGACAACTGTCAGTCGCTTGAAAGTCCCATAACAAGGGTCACCGAAAACCCCATTGCTCGCCTGGATTTGGCCGCTCGATCGACCGATGAAAGCCTCGGTTACGCGCGCCACGGAGGTAGCAGAGTGACACCACCCCTGGCTCGCGCCTTCCGGGGTGCCGTAGCTCGCGAACACGACAGACGTGAAAGTGGAACCAGACGGAGCCTGCAACGACAGAGTCTCGTTTTCTGCGACTGTCGCGGATACGGTCCGCTCGTCAGTTGCAGACGCCGCGGCCGAGCCGATTACGAGCAGGGAACTAAGGACTGCGCCGGCGACAACGGGGGTGAGCCTGCGGGATCGCAATGCCGCGGACATGAACAGCGACTTTATACCTTGTCTGTCCTAGTCGAATGGATCTGTCCCGCGGAGCCAGCCGCCGCTAGGGCGTCGGTCTACGCTCGCGCCGTGCCCCAGCTGAACGCTGAAATCCTCTCAAGCGACCACTGGGTGACCGCGATGCTCACAGTCTCACGGCTCATCGCAGACGCCGCACTCATCGGCATGGTCGGGGCACTCGTGCTCTGCCTGGT
>CAYFKX010000116.1:0-4448 GCA_964343545.1 uncultured Bifidobacteriaceae bacterium
GTCACGGTTGCAGACGTGCTCATCGAAACTGGCGGTCTTACCGTCACTCGGTGAGTGACAAATTTATTCACCGCAGACACGTCTGCCTGAGCCTTCTGCGCATACGTTCCTTGCACTGAGATTTGCGTTGTTCGAGCAACACCCAACTATAGGCAGGTTTACTACTCCTCACTCACGAAACTCTGGTCATCAAGCAACCCTTTACGGCTCCGTGACGAACTTCCCCTCAATGAGCAGCCAGCCGTCCGGCAGCCACTGAGGTGTGCCTACGAGCCCGCTGGAACGGATGCCACTGAAGTTGGCGTTGTAGAAGTTTGTCCCGTTGATGTCGGTCCGCACGAGCAGAGCATCCTGAAGATTCGCGCCGAGCAGTGACGAGACGGACAAGTTGGCATCCGTTAAGTCCGCTCCCGAGAGATCGGCGTCAGACAAGATGGTGTACGACAGGTCTGCGTTGGACAAATCCACTCCTCGCAGTGATACACCTTCCAACGGCAGTCCCTGAAGGCGTGCCCCGGGTCCGGCGAGTACGTTGTAGCTGAATACCCAACCAGCTGGCAACGTGGCGCGGTCAGCTACCACTTGATAGGCGAGCAGTTGCTGGAACTGGGCGCCCGTGAAATCCGCATCTGGCATATAGACGTTGTTGAACGTCCCACCCCTGAGGTCGACGTTTTTGAACTGAGCACGCCCAAACTGTGCCCCCTCAACAGTGACTGAGCGCATGTCTGAGCCGGAGAAGTTGACGCCGTCTCCGCGTACTTGGCCGAGAGCGGCACCCTGCCAGTCGGTGTTCCTGGCGTCGACATCCTCCAGCACCACGGAGTTGAGCCTTGCGCCAGTGAAGTCCACGCCGGTTAGTTTTGCGCCAGTGAAGTTACTTTCATAGATGTTGGCGTTGGTTAGATCGGAGTTAGTCAGATCAGAGTTGGTTAAGTCGACGTTCCAGAGTTGGACGTTGGGCAACTGCACGTTCGACAAGTCTGCGCTGGACAGGTTCGCGTTCTCCCCGATGAGGTACCCCTTGGCGACAAACCAGCCAGATGGAAGGTTGGAGGCGGTGCCAGTGACTCCTCCGGAGCTCAGATAGGCAAAGTCGCTGTTGGTGAAGTCAGCGCGCGAGATATCCGCGCCCGCCAACGACGCAAAACGCAACACACAGGAGCGAAGTACGGTGTCAGCGAAGTTCGCGCCGGTGAGGTTTGCGCGGTAGAACGTGGCACCGGACACATCCAAGTTGGACAGATCCGCCCCCGTGAGGTCGCGGAAGCTGAGGTCTGCGCTTGCTCCGACAAACGAGCCGACAGTGAACCCCCAGCCCTCTGGCAGCGCAGTGGGCCGACCTGAGTTGCGGCCCGACGTGACCGACTGGAAGAGCGAGCCATCGAAGCGTGCTCCCGTGAGCACGTTTTCGTCAATGCGAGCAGAGCGCATGAAGTTGCCAGAAATATTGGCGTCTGTCAGGTTAGAGCCTACGAACTGCACGCGCTGTGCGAGTGCGCTAGTGATGGTCGTGTTCGACAGATTAGACCCTATAAACGACGCTTCGGACAGCCAAGCTTGCGACAGGTTGGCGTTGCGCAGATCCACGTTTGCGAAGTTGGCACCAGACAGGTTCGCTGAGTTCAAATTGGCGCCCGCGAGATCGACCCCGTTCAAGTTGGCGTTGACGAGGTACGCGGTTGGACCGATGAGGTAGCCCCCGCGAAGCATCCAGCCCTCCGGCAGCGCAGCGGGGTTTCCAGTGATGCCGCCGGAAGCGACTCGGCTCAGATTGGCTCCAGCGAGATTCGTGCGGTCGAGGTTGGCGCCGGCAAGGTTGGCGCCAGCAAAGCTGCGTCCAGACAAGTTGGCCCCTGAGAAGTCGCACGAGCGCAGGTCTTGGCTCTTACCACCATTCTTGATGCTGCACTCACGCATGGCGATCAAGAAACTTGTGTCTCTGGTCGTGGAGGCGAGTTCGGCGTTGAGTCGAGCGACTTCTGCCTGCAGTGCGGCCAGCGCCGCTGGGTCGCTGCCGGCGCCGTCGAGCCCGTCGATGCCGTCCCTGCCGGCTGGGCCAGGAGGAAGTTCGAACACGGTCTCACGGCGTCGGCACTCGCCATTGGCGGCCACGCGAAGGTAGCCACCGGGGGTGCGACAAATGACCGGAGCTGGGTCGTCGGACTGCGCGGTGGTTGCGAAGACGACGCCGCCACCGATCAGTGCAGCGACCGACATTGCGACGACGACCTTGTGAGACAGTATTTTCGACACGGGGACCTCCGGGTTGTACCGACGCAGTGACGAGGCGAAAGTACCGCTCGTGGCGACATAAACCAAGGATGCGAGCTGAAATCGGCAGGTTTTAGGTGTCCGTACCGACCTGTTCTCGAGCGCGCGGTCAGCGACAGCAGGCGCGGCAAGTGCTCGCCCCACAGGTTGACGCCTGCCTGCAAGTTCGGGGTCTACTGTGGCCGCCATGCGCCATTACCCGCCCCACCAGCCCAAGCGGATTAAACGCTCTGTCATCGCGGTCATCGCTGTTGCGGGCCTGACTGCTCCGCTGACATCGGTCGCACCAGTCCATGCGCAAAGCGCTGAAGGCTTCACATTTTTCAGCGACGGCGACTCTGTCACGGTCACTGGATGTGTGGACTCATGCCGCACGATTATGGACATCCCGGCGGAACTCGGGGGCCTGCCAGTCACAGCCATCGGTGCCGATGCCTTCAAGTCGGCGAGCTTTGCACGTATCACTATCCCGGACTCGGTCTCCTCAATCGGCGACTTTGCGTTCGCTGAATCATCGAGCGCAGCCGACGTAGTTCTGCCCCCTGGTCTGGCACGGATCGGTTCGCGTGCGTTTTTGAAGTTCAACGCGCCACACCTGACTCTCGGCACGAACCTCAGTTGGATCGGAGATGAAGGTCTCTCGCAAGTTGTGAGTGCGCCAATGTCGCTGGTCATGCGCTCCGGATACATCGGCTACCAAGGAGTTGCTGGGACTTCCTTGTCTGTGCTCAATCTCGCCAGCGCGGTCTACATCTCCGAGAACTCGTTCGCGGCTCCATTCGGCGGGACAGCAGGCACCTTGGGGACCGTGACATTAGCGGTGAAGACCATCCCGGCCTACGCATTCAGTTCCACGAACATCGACACCCTGCATGTGCTGAAGTCCGTGAGGAGCATCGGTTACCAAGCTTTTGGCGGTGACTTCGTCGAGGACCGCTACATCCACAACCTGGACGTGGACGCAGCCGACATCGGACAAGAGGCGTTCTATCGCCGTGACTTTGGTGACATCGTGCTCGGCCCGCACGTGGTCTCGGTCGGGTTCAATGCCTTTCAGGCCAAGTTCGCCACTGAGCACGTCAATGGCTCGTTGACAGTACAAGCCGGAAGTCTGGGGATGTATTCCTTCGCAGGGCAGTCCTTCACATCTGTGACGATTGGCCCCAAGGTCAATCACGTCGCGCTCTACGCCTTTGGCAGTTCCTTCCTGCCCACATCGCTGGGCACACTTCGCGTGGAAGGCGGTGACGTCGACCGATTCGCCTTCGCGCAAATCAAGACCACGTCGGTCTACATCGGCCCAGGTGTGAACTCCTTGGGATTGCAAGCACTATCGGCCTGGGGCGACGACAACCCAGGCCTCGGCGCAGTCACCATCGAGGCGCCCGTTATCTCGCCCATGGCCCTGCAACGGGCCAAACTCACGTCACTGGTGCTGAGCAAGAAAGTGCGCGTCATCGGGGCGCTGTCCTTCGCCGGCTTGCAGTGCGGATGCCAAGTCACCATCCCCAGCGGTGTCATAGACGACCAGGCATTCACGGGCGCGGACATCACCGCAGTCACTATCGGTGCCGCAGTGACCCGCGTAGGCCGCCTGGCATTTCAGAACCTGCCGTCGCTGACATCGGCAACTGTCGACGCCCGAGTCATCGACGAGCAGGCTTTCGCGTCCGGTGCTCTGACGTCGGTGCGCATTGGCCCGTCGGTGCGCACCATCGGACGTCAGGCCTTCGGTAACAACTTCGCACTCGCATCCATCAGCCTGGCACCCGGGGTGCGAACGATTGGTGAAGGTGCGTTCAGCAATTCCGGGGCCACCGACTTCACCGTGCCTAACTCGGTGGTGGAACTTGGTGACCAAGCATTCACATCGACAGAACCAGCAACGATGACCGTGGGTCGAGCCGTCACAGCCCTCGGCAACTACGCCTTGATGTCCTCTGCCAGCCCCATGGTGGTTTCTTTCTTCGGGCCACCGCCAGCCCACATCGGAGCGGACACTTTCGTCAACACCCCAAACCTGCATCTGCGGGTGCTACCGAGCCAGGAGGCAGCATGGCGCAGTGCCCTCGCCTCACCCGTTGCATACAACGAGGTTGTGCTTGATCCGACTTTGGTAAGCGCCAGCGCGACGATGTCGCCTGCCAAGGTGACCAAGTCATCCACCACGACCA
>CAYFKX010000117.1:0-4440 GCA_964343545.1 uncultured Bifidobacteriaceae bacterium
CGGAACGGGTGTCCTCGGTGATGGCCACGGCGCGAGCCTACGCGGGGGCCGGCAGGTCAGGGTTTCAGGCGGGTGCGCAAGGAGCGCAGCGACACTGAGAATTCCGGCAGGCGTAATACTCGCCCGAGAAGAACCACCAGCATGAGTGCCGCAAGACCAGCCAAAGCGACCGGTAACAGCCGCTCCCAAGAACGCAAGTGCAAGTCAGTCAAGACATCGGCCACCCACCATGCCAGCGCGGCGGCAGGCAACGACACTGCCAGCATCCGCAGCGAGTGACTCACCAACGTCCGAACGGCGAGCCCCGCGAGCCGGCGCCGGACGACCAGCCAGGTGGCCACAAGAGTGACCCAATAGGCGGCGACATAGGCAACAGCCAAAGCCGGCACCTTGTCCGCGACATCGGCAGCCTTGAACAGCCACCAGGCCAACGTCACATTCACTGCGTTGAGCACGACCGTGAGCACCACGGGAGTGCGGGTGTCTTCATGTGCGTAGAACACTCGCAGAAGTGCGTAGTAGAGGGAATAAGCAGGTAGGGCTAAGGCGAAGATGCTCAACGTCACGCCGATAGCGCGGCCAGAGGCGAGGTTGCTCGCACCAGAGCCATAGAGCACCATGCCGATCTGCGGGCCAAGTGCACACACGACAGCCGCTGCGGGGATGATGAACGAGGCGATAGCGCGCAGCACCCGAGTGAGCTCATTGCGAATGCGATCGGTCTCGCCGGAATGCGCGAGCCCGCTCATCAAGGGCACGACCGCGGTCACTAGTGAGACGGTGATGATGCCGTGCGGCAGCACGAACAGCAGGTGCGCCTTTTGATATGTCGTGAAGCCGGCGGCGGTAGCGGCGGTGTCTTGTGCCAGCACATTCGCGGTGGTGGCCAACCGAGTGATGACGATGTAGCCGAGTTGATTGACCAGCACCAGCAGGATGGCCCAGCGTGCCAATGAAAATGCTTTGCCTAAGCCAGCGTCCCGCCAGTCAAACCGCAGCTTCCACGCCTGACCGGAGCGACGCAGTACGGGTAGTAACAGCAGTGCTTGGGCGGCTACGCCGAGAGTGGTGCCAATTCCAAGGTAGGCAACCTGAGCCTCATTCACCGTGCCGGTGGTCAGCGTTGCGTCACCACTGGTGACCAAGCCGACGAAGAGCACGGCCGTAGCGATGACCACGATGTTGTTCGCGATGGGTGCGAACATTGGGGCACCGAACTTGCCTCGGGCATTGAGCACCTGGCTCAACATCTCAAAGAGGCCGTAGAACACGATCTGCGGCAGGCAGTAACGCGTGAACGCAACCGCCACACTGCGGTCGGAATCAGACCACTGACCGGAGCCGTAGACGCCGGCAATCCATGGTGCCGCGAGCACAGCCACCACTGTCAGTGCGACGAGCACCACCAGCGTCGCAGTGAGCAGCCGTTGGATGTAAGCGCTACCGGAGTCAGAGTCATCGCGCATGCGGCGCACGATTTGCGGAACGAATACTGCTTGCAAGGTGCCGCCAACCATCAGCATGTAGACGACGTTGGGAAGGGAGTTGCCGACTGAGTAGGTGTCAGCGAACACGGCGGTGCCGACAGCGCTGATGACTGCGACTTCGCGGATGATGCCGGTGGCGCGACTCAGCAAGGTGCCGAGTGCCATGAGCGCGCTGGCGCGACCGGTGCTCACGACTGCGCACCACGCTCGGCCGCATCGCCCTCGCTGATCGCATCCGAATCCGAGGCGAGATCGGCGACTTCATGACCGTCAGACTGCTCGCCGTTGCGACGGCGACGCACTTGGCGTCGGATGTTGTTCACCACGAGCAGCAGCAGTAGGCCGAAGGCCGCGAACACGAGGTACTGCGCGATGCGCGCATAGGCGTTGGTGCTGACCACGGTGCTCGCGGGCGTGCTGATGACCTCACCGGCGGAGGAGAGCACCGAGAAGGACACGGTGATGGAGCCGCTGCCCAGCAGACGCGCGCCGATGGGCACGCCTGCACGTTCCCCTGGTGCCAACTGCAGCGTTTGCGGAGGTGCCGCAAGGTCAATGCGTGCCCGCGGGCGACCGATGATTTGCGGGTAGACCGTCACCGACCGGTCGAGGGTGTTGATGACGGTGAACGGGATGGTGCCGTTGCTGCGACCGAGGTAGACCCGTGAGGCTGTGCTGACGTGCACTCCCGTTCGTCGGGCTTTGGCTGCGCGGTAGAACGCGCGCACGTAGCGCTTCTGGGATGTGAACCGGCCACGCCACATGACACTGGTCGAGGCGATACTCGTGAGATAAGTCTGCCGACCCCACTGCTGGCGATCGGTCGTGGACGTGAGCAGCTGAGCAGAAGTGCGGGAGTCGGTCGCGGCATTGCGGATAGACGCCATGATGGGCGACCGCTTCGGTCGCCCACTGTCGAAGTTGATGACTCGGGCCGTGCGGTCGACAGGGATGTCGGCGATGTCGGTCAGTTGTGCTGATCTGATGAAGCCAGCCGCGGACGCCGCAGAGAGCGCACGTGCAGCAGCAACCGCACCGATTAACGACTCTTCGGTTGGCAAGCCCAATTGGATGGCGGTGGCCAACACCCGAGGCGATTTCGGTCGCTCGAGGGTGATGAGCGCGAGGTCACCGATGATGCGCTGCTGCAGCATCGCCGGTTCTTTGATGCCGTCACCAGTAGCCAAAGTCTCATCGAGAATTCCGTCGGTCACCACCGCCTTGCCCCCGCCAGTGAATGGCAACCTGGTCACCGCACCAGCAGACCAGTAGACGTCACCTGCCACGCGCGCGGTGGCATCGGGCAGCACCGTGGCTATCGGACGTTGCTCACCATCGGTCACCACATTGCGCAGATCTGCGCGAGACACGCAGCGCGGCTCGCGCGCACACGGCCACGCCACAACGCCAGTTACCGGGTTATCTGACTTGAGTACCGCAGCGACGTCTGCAGCCGCGGAATCTTGCGCCGAGAGAACCCAGCCGCTGGCTTTGTTGGTGGAGACCAGATGAGCGTCTGGCACAGCGCGCGGCAAAGCAATAACCGACTGCTGATTGGCGATGTCGAGCAGATCGTCGAGCCAAGCGGATGCGAGATCCTGAGTGCGACCGTTCAAGCCGGTCCGCGTTGCACCGGCCGCATCAGCACGGCCAGCAGCCAGTGCAATGGTGTCGAGAGTCTCCGGGTCGAGCAGCCACGACACAGGCGCATCCCGACCGCCGTCAAGAAGGCTGCGAAGCCGGCCGAATGGCTGCAGTTGCGCGGCCAACGCGGCGTCGTTCCAGATGTTGCCGAGGTTTCGCATCGGCGCAACGGCCACCGGCCACAGCAGCATCAGGCTTGATGGCTGCACCGCGGACTTGCGTGGAAGCCACGGCAGCACGGTCCCGACATGCGCTGATGTCGATCCGCAGTCCGCGCCGACGGTCAGTGGGTACACGCCCGCACTGGTCGCGCTCGTCAGACCAAGGGACCGAGGGCTGACGGCAACCGACCACTGCCCGCTCTGGGCGTTGCTAGTGGTGGTGGCGATGACCCGGCCACGGGCGCTGCGCCGTGCCGCAGCCTTGTTGCTCGTGGTCAACGTGCGCAGTTCTGAGCGGCTGGTGACCGTCGATGTGCCGAGGCGTACGGTGATGGCGCACGAATTGCCGAGGGATTCACTACCGACCCGGCCCGAGACGTTGACGCCGGAACCGGGTGTCGCAATAGCGGGCTCGAGCCCGGTGATGGCGAGCTCGGTCGCGGTCACTGGGGCGGCCTGGCTCAAGGTCGACACCCCCGCACACGCGAGCGTGGTAACCAAGGCGCCGATGACCAACCGACGCGCTGTGAGCATGTGGGCAAGCGTAGTGAGCAGGCGACGGTGCTCGGCTCGTTCGCCGCGACCGCCTACGCTGTGCGAGCCATGTGTCCGCCGATGCCCGATGCTGCTGCCCGCGCCGCGGAGTTGGTGCACTTAGTTGAGGTCTTGGGCGACCTTCCGGGGCGATTCGCCGAGGCCGGATTTGAACTAGCGCTGGTCGGTGGTCCGGTGCGCGACCTGATGTTGGGGCGCCCAGCGCTTGATTTCGACCTCGCGACGAACGCTCGCCCCGATGACATCGTCACTATCGTCAAGCCCTGGGCCACTGCAGTGTGGGACGTCGGACGCGAGTTCGGGACCATCGGCGCCCAACGAGGCGATGTGAAGGTCGAGATCACGACCTACCGCAGCGAGCACTACGACCCGCAGTCACGCAAACCCGATGTGCAGTTTGGCGACACGCTTGAAGGTGATTTGAAGCGCCGCGACTTCACGGTCAATGCGATGGCAATCCGGCTGCCGTCGCTGCAGTTCGTTGACCCGTTCGGTGGCCAAGAGGACCTGGAGCAGCAGATGCTGCGCACCCCCGGCGCCGCAGCCGACTCATTTACCGACGATCCGCTGCGGATGATGCGGGCGGCCCGTTT
>CAYFKX010000118.1:0-4437 GCA_964343545.1 uncultured Bifidobacteriaceae bacterium
GCCGACCCGCACGGATATGGCGTGGCAGCCCATGAATTGTGTGCTGATGAAATTGAGGAAATCGTGACCGACCTGCTCGCTGCATTGGTGCCGTCACGACGCTGACGGTGTTCGTCAAGTTGTCTTAGCGAAAGCGTCGCGCGGAATCTGTCAGCGTGCTGCGTACCTGTCAGCGTGCTGCGTACCTGTCAGTGCGGTCCGTCAAAGACTGCGGTTCCATGCAGTTGACCAGCATGTCAAGGGCAACATCCGCCTGGAGCACCACAATGCCTCGGTCATCACCAATTGAGGTTTCTTGTGGTCGGTTACTGCTGATCCCGTGGCGCTGGCAATCGAATTAACCCAAGAAAAGGCTGTGGGCCCAGGAGTTTCCTCCTGGGCCCACAGCAGTGGTGCGGTGACTACGGTCAGAAGCCGTAGATCTCGCTCGTTTGTAGACCAGCACGGTTCTCAGCGAACACAACCTGCCAGCCCAAGGTCCGCTTCTCGCCGGCGGCGAGGGCACGGGTGCCGAGAGTGAAGGCAGAAGTGTCACCGGGGTTCAGGTCGGCCCAGTCGCCCCATGAGCGAATCGGGCTGGCCGGCTTCACGGTGCCACTGATCGTGTCGTTGTAGTCCATGTTGTCATTCCAGTCGACAGCACCGAATGACGTGACCCGCCACGACAGGTTCTGGTCAGCAGCGGCAGCACATGCAGTGTCTCCGCTACCGCCACCATCGCACAAGGCGCTGGTCTGGAAGCCCACCTGCAGGATGCTGCTGTTCAGCGGCCGGAAGATGGTGTACGCGCCTGCCTTGGACTTCCAGGTGCCAGTTGTGGCATCCAGGTAGTACAGGTAGGTGCCAATCTGGCCACTGAATGATCCGGTGCCCATGTAGCCGGCATCGAACATGAACAGTTCGAAGTCGGGGTTACCGTCGCCGGTGGTGTCGATGTCAATCCACCATTGTGTGTCGGCAGGGTTGTAGATCATGTTGTGGGTACTGACGTTGAACAGCACGAACTTGTTGCTGCTCGCGGACAGGCCAACCTCAGCCTCGGTGTAGTACGCCGCACCCAGTGACTTCAGGTCCACACCAGCCGGGGTGTCCTTCTTGTCGGCCATGAGCAACTCCCACAAGTCAGCGGACCCGTAGGAACCACCGCTGTTGGTGAACTGCAGCTGGTTGCCGACCTTCTTGGCGGTCACCGCAGAGCGGCTGGCCGGGACGGCGTTGAACGGCAGGGTGGACACCATGCCGTCGCTGGCGCGCGTGGCCTTAACCTGCCCGTACAGCGTCTTAATCGTGCTGCTGGCCTGACCGCGCGAGGCCATGTAGTTGGCGCCGAGGGTCAGTGTGGCGTTGACGAGGTACGTCTGGCCCGATGCGAGCGTGAAGTCGTTGCTCGAGAACGACATCTCCGCGCCAGTCGCGGCGGCATCGAATGTCGTAGACAGGTTGATGGTCTGGCTGGCACCGCTGAGGTTGGCCACCACGATCTGGCGACGCACCGAAGCAGACGAGCCTTCCTGGACTCCGTAGGACAGGCTGGTGTCGCCGTCCTTGGTCAGGCTGACTGGGTAGACGAGCACACCGTTGGTGATGCTGTCCTTCGGGCGCACGATGCCATTTCCAGTGAGGCGCGTGTCCTGCGTGATGAACGCGGAGTTACGCGACGCACCGTTGACCATGGCCGCCTTGACCTGCGCGGCCGTCCACTTCGGCTTGGCCTGGCGAACCAGGGCAACAGCGCCAGCAGTGTGCGGGGCGGCCATCGAGGTACCGCTGTAGTTCACGCCTGCATCACCACTGCCGACCTTGGTCGAGTTGATGCTGACACCAGGGGCCGCGATGTCCGGCTTGAAGCCGGCGTCGCCGTAGCGAGGACCACCAGAGGTGAAGCTCGCTGCGATACCGACGTTGTAGCCCGACAGCGTCACCATCTGGCCGTGAGCGAGGTACGCGCGAGTGATCATCGTGTTCAGCGTCGTTGAGCTGGTCGAGGCACCGACAAGCACCGGCACAGTGTTGTTCCACGCCGGGCTGAGCGCACCAGTGGTGTTGTTGAACAGCACGACACCAGCAGCACCGTTAGCGAACGCGGACGCTTCCTTCGTCACGAAGGTACAGGTACCGCGCTGGATGGCCACGAGTTTGCCAGTGACAAGCGAGTTGCCGTCGGCGTCCTGGAAGGCGCTGGCAGTGCAGCCCAGCTTGTTCGTGGCGTTTGCGAGGTTCACCGAGTACAACTGGACGGGGGACGGCGGCAACTTGCCATCGCCAGCAGGAACCAGACCGACGACCTTGTTGCCAATCTCCGGGATGAGGTCGACAGCGCCAGGGGTGTTGTTCTTGTTCAACGCGGCCACCGAAAGTGCGGCCTTCGTGGAACCCGGAGAACCAGTGATGTAGGGGTTCGGACCGGAGTTACCGGCTGACGCCACGACCACGGTGCCTGCCTTCACGGCATTCTGGATGGCAGTGTCGTAGGCGCTGTCCGAGCGACCGAACGACGAGCCGAGCGACATGTTGATGACGCCAGCGCCAGCGGCAACCGCGGCGTTGATGGCGGCAATCACGATGTCAGAACCAGTGGAGCCGTTGCAGCCGAAGACGCGGTAGGCCAGCAGCGACGCCTCAGGTGCGGAGCCAGAACCGATCTTCAAGCCCGCCTGCGAAGCCGCGGTCCAGGGACCAGTGAAGGTGGTGCCATCGGAGTTCACGCCGTAGCCGGCTGCGGTACCCGCGACGTGCGAGCCGTGTCCGCCAGCACTGGCCTCGACTCCGCCGAAGACCGAGCAGTCCCGCGGGTCAGCGTCCGGCACAGCGGCCTTGGACGGGTCGGACGGGTAACGAGCGTCATATGCGTCACCCACGAAGTCGTAACCACCGACGACCTTCGCGGTCGGGAAGCTGCCTTCCTCGATGATGGTGCTGTCATCGGCGTCGTAAGCTGCCTTGCCAGCACCGCCAAACATGGTGTGGTAGTAGTCGATTCCCGAGTCGACAATTGCGACCTTGACGCCCTTGCCGGTGTAGCCAGTGTCTTCCCACGTGGCTGCAGCACCGGTCTGCACGTTCGCCACCGCGTTGTCGACGGTGTACTGCATAACCGGGGAGATGCCTTCGATTGCGGAGTTCTTCGCCAGCGAAAGCGCAGCGCGCCCGGTGCCGGTGAAAACGAAGCCGTTGATGGCGTCGGCATAGCGCATGCCGACGGTGCCGCCCAACTTCTTGGCGGCGTCAATCGCGGCGGCTTGGCCCTTCAGGACGGCCTCGCGCGCGGCTGCCTTGTCGCGAGCGGTAGCGGCAACGGGAGCTGCCTTCAACCGGGCGATAAAGGAGCCCTTTGCGTCAAGTGACATGGACGGTGGCAGGAACTTGGCTGCCTCGGCCGCCTCCAGGCGGTCGGTCAAGTCGCGTGAGCCAGCACTTGCCGGAAGACCGGCAACAACTAGCGCCGCGACCGCACCTGTGGCTGCAAGAGCCACAGCTTTGCGGCGAGAATGGAACATTGGGTGAACCCCTTAGACGCGGGGCGAGATCAACGCGTTGACCTCGCGAGCGACACCGTCGTAAGTGCACCTACGCGGTGGCTAGGGCATGGGTGACCTAGCAGAGGAGACCCTAATAGTGAATTCGGGCTAAATCAACGGGTGCGCGGGGGCAGATTCTCAACTATCGACCTCGCGGGACTACGCCGGTCGCAGCCCGTGGCGGACCCGTGGCAGGCCCGGTGGGTCTGACGTGTGCGTGACCGTACCCGTCCGCGAAGGTGGGCTAGAGCGCGTCGCTGACCGTGGAGAAGTTGAAGCCCTCAACGCTCAGAGCCGGGGCGGCGATGCGGTGGACGTAGTCGCCCATCTCGCGCGGCTGCGTGCGACCGGATTCGGTGGCGTCGGAGACTCGGGCCAGCATGCCAACCGGGCTCTCGTTGAACCGGAAGTTGGACGCAGCCCCGATGACTTCGCCGTGCTCAATGACGTACACGCCGTCCCTGGTCAGGCCGGTCAGCAGCAGGCTTTGGGGGTCGACTACGCGGTTGTACCACACGCAGGTCACCAAGAGTGCCCGCTCAGTGCGGGCAATGAGATCAGCCAGATTGCCGTGCCCAGCACTGTCGGAAATGACGAGGTTGTCGGCAGATGCTGGCGTGGCGTCGTTCGTGTTTAGGCGGAACTCTGCGGCGGTGGCTCGTGGGGCGATGAGGCGAGACAGGCGACCGCCGGAGAGCCACTCGGTGCGGGTCAGCCCGATGCCGTTGTCAAACACGCTGCTGTGGCTGCTCGACTGTTGCGTGGCAATGAACGGGCAACTCGGCAATAGCGGGTCGAACGGGTCTGAAGCCATCGTGATACCTCGGGGCGTCAATTGCTCCCCAAAACGAGCACCACCCCCGGCGGCGCTGAACACGCTGCGTCCCTCGAATGCGTCGCGCGCGGTGGCACTCCACCA